>CALHCK010000144.1 GCA_937936695.1 uncultured Polaribacter sp. | reverse complement strand
ACTGCTATTGCTTTTAATAATTTTCATGAAGGTATACATTATGGAATTATACGATCTATTAAAAAGCATCTATAAATAAATTAACTTCAAAGGAATATTCACAACAAAAAAAAAGAGAACTTTTAATATAGTTCTCTTTTTTGGTATAAATTATTTATTAATAAAATAAAGGATTGTTGTAGTTTAAATGGAGTATGAGTCCAAATTGAAAGTTTAACAACCATTCATTGTTTTGATTTTGAGGGACATCTGCATTTAAACCGTCAATTTCATCTGAAAAGAAATATTGATATGCAAACTGTGCGAATAAATCTAATTTAGGGGTTATCTTGTATTTTGTACCCAACCCAAATTGTAGAGACAGTGCTTCCCCATCGCCGAGTCTTAATGCCTCACCTCTAAATGTTTCAAATAAAACACTATCATTTCCTGGGCTAACCTCACCTAATTCAGAACTCACATCAACATTATAAAATGAATATGCAACTCCACCAGTTATATAAGGGTTAATTTTAATGTTTGTGTACGGATGAACAAATTCTTCTAAAGGTTTTAAGTGTATATCTAAATTTAAACTTAAACTAGTTTTACTTAAATTTCCTTCCATAGCTCTTAATTTATTAGCTCCAAGGCTTTGCCTACTTTCTTTAACCCATTCTCCAAAATGCCTTAGCCTTGTATTGCTCAGGTACCTGAATTCTGTTTTAATAGTTAAGTGGTTTCTAATAATGTCATTAGGATCCCACCTTATTGTATGGTTGTACAAACTTAGGTGATGAGATACAGCTAGAGTAAAACCATTGTTTCTCCATTCACTGTCAAAATTTCCGCGTTCTCCATAATCGCTTTGTAAGCTTGTAGAGCCAATAGATACACCAATATCATGGTTTAAAAATTGTCCGTACGAGCCTAGAACAAAAACAATTACAAAAAGTAATGTTGTTATAGGGGTTTTCAAGATTAGGGGTCTTAAAGTATGTGGTCCAAATATATATAAAATATATGATACTAAAAATTAATTTTTAGTATTAACAATAAATTTTTCGTTTAAATAATAATTTGCTCTTAATTCTAAGTCTTTTTTAAAGTAAATAATTTGCTCAGGTAGTCTTTTTTCTAGATAATTACCTGTATCCCATTTTTTATTTTTATTGCTATCGATGATTGCTCTAATAGTATATTTGCTAGGTTTTAAGAAATCAAAAATTAAATTTTTAGAGTCAATAATAAATTTTCTTTCAATTATTTTATCTTTTTCTAGCAATTCTATTATTAAGTTTTCTGAAGTTTTATTTACAATATCTAACGTTATTTTTCCGTAATCTTCTATTTCTAATGTCTTAAAATTATAATTAATCGTATCATTTTTACACTCAAAAATATCTTCTAAGGCTTCAGGAAACATAGATAGCTTATAATTTTGCTTGGGTTTTTGCTGAAATATAAAAGCAATACTATTTTTTGTTTTAGAGATTGCTGTTTCAAAGTTTAAAGGAATAGAGTCATTAATTCTTAAAGAGAGTTTACTTTTATCTATATTTAAAATCGGGTTATTAGTGTTTACAAAAAAAGTATCTTTTAAATGTAGAATATCTCTAGTAGAAGCTGAAAGAGTAAGAGAATCTATTTTTTTCTTTCTAAGCTTTACAGTAACTGTATCTAAAAAAATATCATTAGAAACAATAAAATTTAAAGAGTCTGTTTCAATATTTTTAAACCAGTAATTAAGTGTATCTTTATTAGGTTCAAATTTAGAAATAGCTAAATAATCTTTAGGAATTTTAGATAATAGTTTAACATTAAAATTATCTAAAGAACCTTGATAACCAAATACTATTTTCCCTTTAGAAACTTCTTTGGCTCTTATAAATTTATATTCGGGAAGCTCTTTA
The DNA here is from genome assembly GCA_937936695.1 of uncultured Polaribacter sp. Taxonomy (GTDB): domain Bacteria; phylum Bacteroidota; class Bacteroidia; order Flavobacteriales; family Flavobacteriaceae; genus Polaribacter. Next base: position 13,957 of record CALHCK010000144.1, on the reverse strand, counting down.
AAAAAAGCTAAAGGCTTTTTTATAATACTGTCTTGTGGTAAAATAATAGTGTCTTTATATATACCTATTTTGTCTGTTCTAGGGTTAAAAAGGTAATCGTTACTTTTTTCTACTAAAGAAATCATTAAATATTTCCCTTTTTTTAAGTTTGTAAACTTAAAATTAATACTGTCTTTAGTTGTAGTTACATAATTAGGTTTCTTTTTAAAAATGATAGAATCATTAAAAGTACTGTCTATTTTGTATAATAAAATATTTGCGTTTTTAGTTGATGTACCATAATAGGCATCTTTTACAGTTCCTTTTAATGTCAATGAGTCAATATAATTACCAGTAGAAAAAATGTATTTAAAGTCTTCTATTTTATTACCTTCATTATTATCCTGTACTGCGTTACCAAAATTTAAAATATAGGTAGTGTTTTCTTTTAGGGTATCTAAAATTTTTAATTTTAATGATTTTGTTGCAGACCCTTGTGGGGTTATTGATAATGGTATTTTTAAAGGCGGAGAAACAATAAGTTGTTTACTAACATCTTTTAAGGTAATAAATTCATTAAAAGATAGCTTTATTTCTTTTTTATTAAAATTGGTGCTACCATAAGGTGGGTTAGAGGTTACAAAAAGCGGTGCATCTTCATCTTTAGGGCCTCCACTAGGACTTCCTGTTCTGGCGCAGTTAGTTAAAAGTAAGATAGAAATACAAACAAAAAAATAATTATAAAAAACTTTCACACACGTTAATTTTGTACAAATTAACAATATATTTTTCATATTAAAAGTATAAATTTTATTCAGTATATGCTATTGTTAAAATACTAATTTTAGCTCCTTCAATTTTTTGTAGTTCTTTAGCACAGGCTTCTAAAGTAGCACCTGTGGTTACAACATCATCTATTACTAAAAAATGTTTGTTTTTATATTTTTCTGTATTTAAAGATTTGTTGAGTGAAAACTTAGTTTCAGTATTCTTAAATCTATCTAAACGAGACTTAAAAGTTTGTGTTGTAGTCATAGAATCTCTTATCAATAAATTTTCTAAAAATTCTTTTTTAAAATGAATACTTAAACGTTGTCCAAATTTAGATACTTGATTATATCCTCTTTTTTTTAATTTGTTTTTATGGATAGGCACTGGTATTATGTAATCAATTTTACTGAAACCAGAATCTTTTTTTAAAACAGATCCTAACCAATTTCCAAAAAACATGCCAACTTTTTGATTGCCTTTGTATTTTAAATGATGAATTATTTTTTTTGTAATTCCTTCTTTTTTAAATAAAAGCAACGCATGTGCATTTTCAATAGTAACTCTACCATTAAAAATTTTAGCAACTTTATTATCAGAATAATTTTTATAATGAGTAAGTGGTAAATCGTGTCTGCAAAATGTACAAATCAAATTTTCATTATTCGTAAGTATGTTATTACAATTAATGCATAGTTCTGGGTAAAAGAGCCTTAATAAATCTGTTATAAAAGTCATTTTTTTTAAGCATTTATAAGGTAAGATACAAAATTAATAAGATTTAAAATTAAGAACTAAATCTTTGTAAAAGTTGATTTATTTTTACTTGAAAAAAGTAAGTAAACATGTATATTTGCTACCATTATGGCAAAACAAGAAGATCAATTTAAAAAGGTATTATCGCACGCAAAAGAATATGGTTATGTATTTCAGTCTTCTGAAATTTATGATGGTTTAAGTGCGGTATATGATTATGCTCAAAATGGAGTTGAGCTAAAGAAAAATATTAGAGACTATTGGTGGAAAGCAATGGTACAAATGCACGAAAATATTGTAGGTATAGATGCCGCAATATTAATGCACCCAACTACATGGAAAGCTTCTGGTCATGTAGATGCTTTTAACGACCCTTTAATAGATAATAAAGATTCTAAAAAAAGATATAGAGCAGATGTATTAGTTGAAGAATTTAGAGAAAAAATAAATTTAAAAATTAATAAGGATGTTGAAAAAGCGAAGAAACGTTTTGGAGACGCTTTTAACGAAGCAGAGTTTAGAGCTACCAATACAAACGTTTTACGTAGACAAAAGCAAATAGATGATATTACAGTAGAATTAACTAGAGTTCAGGAAGAGAATGATTTAGTTGGTTTTAAACAATTAATTGAAGATTTAGGAATTAATTGTCCTGTATCTGGTTCTAAAAACTGGACAGAGGTAAAGCAGTTTAATCTAATGTTTGGTACTAAAATTGGTGCTTCTGCAGAAAACTCTACACAAGTATATTTAAGACCAGAAACTGCTCAGGGAATTTTTGTTAACTTTTTAAACGTTCAAAAAACTGGACGTATGAAAATACCTTTTGGAATTGCCCAAACAGGAAAAGCGTTTAGAAACGAAATTGTAGCAAGACAATTTATTTTTAGAATGCGTGAGTTTGAGCAAATGGAAATGCAATTTTTTGTAAAACCAGGAACTCAAAAATTATGGTACGATCAGTGGAAAGAAACACGTTTAAAATGGCATTTATCTCTAGGGATGGGAGCAAATAATTATCGTTTTCATGACCATGATAAATTAGCGCATTATGCAGATGCTGCAGCAGATATAGAGTTTAATTTTCCTTTTGGGTTTAAAGAGTTAGAAGGTATACACTCTAGAACAGATTTTGATTTAAAAGCGCATGAAGAATATTCGGGTAAAAAATTACAATATTTTGATCATGAAGAAAATAAAAGTTATGTGCCATATGTAGTAGAAACTTCTATTGGTTTAGATAGAATGTTTTTAGCTGTTTTTTCTAACTCTTTACAAGAAGAAGAATTAGATAACGGAACTACAAGAACTGTGTTAAAATTACCTGCAGTATTGGCTCCTTTTAAAGCAGCTGTATTACCGTTGGTTAAAAAAGACGGATTACCAGAGGTTGCACGTAAAATTATGGATGACTTAAAATGGGATTTTAATGTTTTTTATGATGAAAAGGATGCTGTTGGTAAACGTTATAGAAGACAAGATGCTGCCGGAACACCTTTTTGTATTACTGTAGATCATGATACTTTAGAAGACAATTCTGTAACAATAAGGCATAGAGACACAATGGAGCAAAAAAGAGTTGCTATTGCAGAATTAAAAGAAATTATTAATGCAGAGGTAGCTATAAAAACATGGTTACAAAAAATGTAATTTCAGTTTCTTTATAAAATAAAAAAATCCGTTAGAGTTATCTAACGGATTTTTATTTATGTGTAATTTTTTAAAATCTCCAACCAACATTTAAACCTAATCTAGGTACTACAGTAGGAGAATCTGTACCAGATAAATTTCTACCAATACCACCATGTAAATCTATAACTAAACCACCATTAGCTACATATTTTGTACCTATACCTATACCCAATGCAGCATCTGTGTAATTTATGTTAAAGTCACCAGAGTCTTTTATTTCTTCTTTTTTACCAGAGTTAATACCTAAAAAACCTTCTCCAAAAATATTCCAATTTTTGTTAGATGTAAAATAATGACGGTAATAAGGAGTTATCATCACGTTTTCGTTGTATCTAAAAGATACGTCTTGCTTTTCTAAATTAAAAAATGTAGAAATACCAAAAGAAGAGTTTTTGGCAAAATATCTTTCATAAGAAAGTTCAACACTTTTTACAATTAAAGCATCTGCAACATCTAACTTAATTTCTTGTTGTGCAAAGCCTAAAGAGCTTACAAAAAGACCAAATCCTAAAAGTAATTTTTTCATAATGTTTAAATAATATTTGCAAACATACAAATTATAGTTTTTAAAATCTATAACCTAAAGAAATTCCGCCTCTAGAAACAAGGTTAGTATCAAAAAAATCATCAGGTTTTATATTAAATAAATTTCTACCAAGCCCTATAAATACTTCTGCTACAAAATTCTTTTTTGTTACAAATTTACCACCAACAGCAATTCCTAAAGCAAAATCTGTTCTTTCTTTTATAGTAGAGTTACTAGTAATATTCCCTAGGTCATCAGTAAAATTGTTATATTCTTTAGCTTCTTGAGTATTTAACATTCCAAAGCCTTCAACAAAAAAACCTCTAGTAGCAAATTTTTCAGAAAAAAACCATCTATAGTAAGATGTTAAAGAATATTTTCTTAAATCGTCATCAAAATTGTTATTTGTATTGTAAAAAACATCAAAACCAAAAGATGCATCTTTATTTATTAATCTTTCATAACTAGCATTAACAGATGACAACGCTACTAAATTAAAAACATTTATTTTTAGTTCATGTTTTTTATTAAGGTCTTGCGGATATACTTCTTTATTTTTTTGTGCTTTAGTTATTGTAACAATACATAAAAGTATTAGGAAGGTAATTTTTTTCATACTTTTTTTACAAAAATACAATTATTTAGCAGCATTAACCAACTTAAAAAATAGCTTTTAATTGCACACTACCTGTATGAATAGCTCTAGATTCTTCGCTTTTTCTTCCTATATAATTTAAATTTAGCTGTAGAAAGTTGTTTAATTTTTGATTGAATAAAAAGTTCCATGTAAAGTTTTGTCCGGGTTGTAAGCCTTCTAACATCTGATAAGCTACCGGAGTATTTGCATCTCCTGTAAAATCATTTAAAAAAAGATTTACATTTGCAGAAATCTGATTTTTTTTATTGTTGATGTAAAAATATTCAACACCTATTTTCTGTTGCTTTAAAACCTCGAAACCCTCTAACTTATTTTCTTTGTTTTTAAGATGATAAAAAGTAGTCAGTCTGTTATTTTCGTTTTGTAAAAAACTTATTTTAGGTTGAAATTCGTAGGTGTTAAGCGAGTAGTTTCTATTGCTAAAGTTTTCTGTATTTAAACTGTTGTTAGATGAAATCCCTGAAAATTCTACCAACCAATAATTTGCAAATTTATGAGCAATATCTACTTGATTAATTTTAATGTCGTTTTCTTGATTTCCAATAAAAAATTGTTGTTTATTTCTGCTTTTTCCAGTGGTATATGCAATGCTATAATGTTGTAAATCTTTATTGTAGTATAAAGTGTTTCTAATATTAAAATTTAGTCCAATTAATTGCAAGTCATCAAATTTAAATGGATTAAAATTAAAAGTGTCTCCAGATCTTCTTTGTTGATTTTCTATATTTAAGAAACTCTGATTATATAGTTTTGAAACCCATTTTTTTAGTCCTTTTTTTGTGTTCCAACTTTTAGGATTTAAGGTTAAAGATTGTGTTAGTTTTACTTTTTGAGTAGGTATAAATTGAATGTTAGGTTTTGGTAAACGTAAGTAATTTGCTTGGTCTTTAAACTCTGCTATTTCAAATTCATCAAAATCTTGTATGCCATCATTATTATAATCAATCCAAGTATAAAACCCTAAACCAGGTTCTGTTTGTATATAAACAAACTCTTGTTGTGCAATGTTACCAGAAGAAGATTCGTATAAAGTATTAAGGTTTACTGTATTTTTAAATAAATATTGATTGAAATTTATTTTTGAGTTTAAAGACTTTTCATTGTCTTTAAAATTATTTTTAGTAACTCTGTAATTTGCAAATACAGTAAGATTAGTTTGCTTATTCTGTAATAAACTACTGTTTATATAAAACGTTTTTCTATTGTTAATTTCTGTAAAAGTGTTTTGTCTAATACTATCATTATTTCTAAAATTAACCCCCACTTTAGTAAACACTTTTGTGGTGTCTCCAATACCAAAATACGTTTCGTAATGATTAAATCTATGGCTTGTATTTATAAACTCTTTACTGTTAATGTTTTTTCTGCTATTAGTTTCTAAACTAACAAAACCACCTAACCATTTTTTATTAAAATTATGCTCTACTTTTGCGTTGGCAATCAAAAAAGAATTATCTTCTAATGTAGACGTGTTTGCAAGTAAACTACTATTAAGATAAAAAGCTGTTTTTTTTAAGTTGATTTTAGACTGAAACTCATGTTTACTACCATTAAAAGTATTTGGGTAACTTAAATTGTTAAACCTATATAAAACAACATCGTTATTGTTTTCTAATTTTAATTCTGATTGAAAATAGTTTTTAGTAGCGTCATTGGTTAAAATATTCCAGTCTCTATTAAATTCTACGCTTTCCCAACCCATTTCTGTATTAAAATTTTGCTGAACAAATTCATGAGAAATAGTACTTTTTAACTGCCACTTTTTATCTATTAGTAATTGTTGCCAATTTAGTTTGGTAGCTAGAGCAACATTGTTGTTATTGTCTAGCGTAGAAAATAAATTAACATCGTTGTTACTAACAGCAATTTCTGAGTTTATTTTTGTTTTTTTAGTAGCGTTATAGTCAGATTTTAAAACAAATGTTTGTTGTTTAGTAGGGGGTATTAATCTAATAATTGGGCTATGAGTACCGTTGTTTTTTCCTACATACACAAAAATATTACCAATAGCAGTACTACTTTCTATATTATAATCTCCGTTATTAGTACCTAAACTTGTAAATGTTACAGCGTAAAGAGTGTCATTTGGGTCATCAGAAAAAACAAATATTTCGGTATTATTTTCAATAACCTTTTTATACTGTATTTTGTTTTCATTAAAAGTATCTAAGAATGCACTTTCAGAAAACAACAAAGTTTCATCACTACCAGCATTGGCTAAAATTTCTTTTTGATTATTACTTAAACTTTGTTGTAATGGTTGATTTTTAGCATCATTTTCGCTATAAAAATATCCGCTAATTTTTAATTTTTCAGAACTGTAATTAACCTCCTCATAAGTAAGAAATCGTGTAAAATTTCTATCTGAATATTGAAAATCAACAGTAATTCTCATATCATTGGTAACAGGGAATGTTGTGTTAAAAGTAATTTCTGCTAAGTTGTAATCTATAGTGTAATCTTTGTCTTTACCACGGTTTATAGGCACTCCATTTATATACACTTTATCACTACCACCAATAATTAAAATAGATGCTTCATTGTTAGTGCCAAACAATTTATAAGGCCCTTGATTGCCTTCTGTAGCCGTAACTTTAAAACGATTAAATTTACCTCTAACAATAGCTCCTGCTGCTGCAACTTTTAAATTTTTGCTAACATTTGCAGCCACTCTCAGTCCTGATATTTGTTTACTGATAGGTAAAAAATAACTGTCGTTATTGGTAAGTGCAATGTCTCCTGCTTTTACCTTCCAATTATCGGTAAACATTTCAATAAATATTCTATCAAAATCGGTTAAGTTTTGCGAATATCCATTTTGTTGTATTGGCACATTGGTGTCAAAAATGTTGGCTCTTAATGTAACTTTGTCGGATAATTTACCTGATATTTCTAAATCTAATTCTGAGTTAGTAACCGCATTTTGATTATTACCCGAAGTAATTCCTCTACTTATAAATCCTTTTGTTTGTAAACCATCAAATAATTTTATTTCAGATTCTTTTTTGTTGGTTGTTAAGCTGTATAATTGACCATTAACAGCATTATTAGGTAGTATTAAATCATCGTTAAAAGGACTATATATTTTGGTGATAAAGTTGGGTATCCTAAAATATTCTACAATAATTTCACTGTATTTTTTTGGGTTGATGATAAGTAGCCCTTTGCTAAAATTTACAGTATAATTACTTTTAGGTATTTCTTTTAAAGAGGCATTAAAAACTTTAAATTTTTGCGGATTAATAGCAACAGAATCTAATTGTAACGTGTCTTTTTTTACAAAGATTTTTTTTACTCTAAAATCTTCGGATGTATGTTGAGATTGAACAGTAAAACCAATCAACAAAAAAAATAAAAAAAGAATTCTTTTAAGCATATATAAACTATTAGTGTAACGTTTAAAATTGTTTTTTATGCTTATTTTTTTGTTAAAATAAAGATTGTTGCTTCACGGGGTTTTCATGATTTAGTAACCATTTTTTTCGCCAAACACCACCAGCGTACCCTGTTAAAGAACCATCTGAACCAATTACTCTATGGCACGGAACAATAATCCAAAGAGGGTTTTTACCATTAGCACTTGCTACCGCTCTAATAGCTTTTGTATCTCCTAGTTTTTTACTTTGTTGTAAATAAGTGGTTGTTTTTCCGTAGGGTATTTTTAATAGAGATTTCCAAACTTTAATTTGAAATTTAGTTCCTTTTGGGTTTACAGTTAAATTAAAACTAGCTCTTTGTCCGTTAAAATATTCGTTTAACTGCAGTACACATTCTTGTAGGTATTTAGGAGTTTCTTTATTTATTTCAGCATCAGAAATAGTATCATCATCTAAAATAGAAACCGCTTGTATACCATTTTTATCACCTATAATTTTAGCGATTCCTATGGGGGTTTTGTAATATGCTATTTCTGATTGCATTAAATTTTAAATATATCTTTAGAGTTTTGTGTAGTTATTGCAGCAATTTCATCAAAAGAAAGGTTATAAATAGTTGCTAATTTATCTACAACATTGGTAATATAAGCACTTTCGTTTCTTTTGCCTCTATAAGGTGTTGGTGCTAAATAGGGAGCATCTGTTTCTAAAACAATATTATTAATGTTTATTTCATTTAAAAATTTATCTATTTTACCATTTTTAAATGTTGCAACACCACCAATACCTAATTTCATATTACAATTAATAGCTTGTTTTGCCTGGTCTAAATTTCCTGTAAAACAATGAAAAATTCCGTTTAAATCTTCTGATTTTTCAGCTTCTAAAATTTCAAAAACTTCGTTAAAAGCATCTCTACAATGTATGTTAATAGGAAGCCCTTTTTCTTTAGCCCATTTAATTTGAGTTACAAAAGCATCTTGTTGCTGTTGTAAATAAGTTTTATCCCAATACAAGTCTATACCAATTTCGCCAATAGCATAAAACTTCTTTTTATCAATCCATTCTTTTACATGAGCTAATTCTTCTTTGTAATTTTCTTTTACATACGTAGGATGAAGCCCCATCATTAAAAAAACACTATCAGGATTTTCTTTTTCTAAAGAAAACATTTTTTCTGTATAAGTAGAGTCTATAGCCGGAATAAAAAAACGAGAAACCCCAGCATCTTTAGCTCTTTGTATCATAGCACTTCTATCTTCGTTAAATTGTTCTGAGTATAAATGCGTATGTGTGTCAGTAATCATCAAATAAAATTTAAAAAACAAAATTACAAATTATTCTTACTGTATACTGTTATTGTATCTCATTTTATAAAGCTTACCTTTGCAAAAAATATTTAGAATGACTTTTCAAGATTTAGGAATCTCTAAACAGTTACAATACGCTATTGACGATTTAGGTTTTGTAACACCTACACCCATACAAGAACAAGCTTTTTCTGTAGTAAGATCTGGTAAAGATGTTGTAGGAATTGCACAAACAGGTACCGGAAAAACTTTTGCATATATGTTACCTATTTTGCAAGAGTTAAAGTTTTCTAAGCAACAACATCCTAGAGTTTTGGTACTTGTACCTACTAGAGAGTTGGTAATTCAGGTAGTTGATGAAATTAATAAACTATCTGAATATATTAATAATCGTGTTTTGGGTGTGTACGGAGGTACAAATATTAATACTCAAAAAAGAGCCATTTTACAAGGACAAGATATTATTGTAGCTACACCTGGTAGGTTGTATGACTTAGCTTTAAGTAATGCATTAAAGTTAAAATCTATTCAAAAACTTGTAATTGATGAGGTAGATGTTATGCTAGATTTAGGGTTTCGTTTTCAGTTGATGAATATTTTTGATGTGTTACCAGAAAGAAGACAAAACGTTTTGTTTTCTGCAACCATGACAGAAGATGTAAATGATTTAATTTACGATTTTTTTAAAAATCCAACTAAAATATCTGTTGCTGTTAGTGGTACTCCGTTAGATAATATTCAGCAAATATCTTATAATATTCCTAATTTTTTTACAAAAGTAAACTTGTTAAATCATCTTTTAAAAGACAAACAGGTTTTTAATAAAGTATTAATTTTTGTAGCTTTTAAAAGAACTGCAGATTTGTTGTTTAAACATTTAGAAGAAGTTTTTGGTAGTGAAACCTGTGTGATACATTCTAACAAAACTCAGAATTATAGAATTCGTTCTATAAAACAGTTTGATGAAGGAAATAACAGAATTTTAGTAGCTACAGACGTTATGGCAAGAGGGCTAGATTTTGAAGAAGTATCTCATGTAATTAACTTTGATACACCCGATTTCCCTGAAAATTACATGCATAGAATTGGTAGAACTGGTCGTGCAGAAAAAGAAGGTAAAACAATGTTATTTTCTACAGAAAAAGAACAAGAAGCTAAATTAGCGATAGAAGCGTTAATGAGCTATACAATTCCTGTAGAAGAGTTACCTGAAGAAGTAGAAATCTCTAAATTATTAACTGAAGATGAACGCCCAAAGGAAGATAGAGAGCAATCTAAAAACCGAACTCAGTTAGAATATGTACCCGGGCCAGCTTTTCATGAAAAAAGTGAAAAGAATAGTAAAGTTAATTTGGGTGGTTCTTATAGAAGAGAAATTGCCAAAAAATATAAAAAGCCTAAAACAAGAGGAGATAAAAATTACAATAAAAGAAATAAGAAAAAGTAATGCACATTTTAACAGCACAAGAATTGCATAATTTAGCAATGAATATAGTAGGGAAGAAGCTTGAAAAAATGGGTTACGAATTTCAAGCAATTAATAGTCAATTAAAAAGACATCCTCAGTTTGTATTATTTAAAAAAGGCGAACCTACTATTTTTGTTTTAGTAAAGGCAACTAATAACATTCAAAACCCAAATGAATACGATGTTCTTTGGATGGAAACATTTAAAAATCATGCAAAGAAACAAAATGCAAAGGTTTGGTTTGCAGGTGTGGGTATTGCAAATGCAGAGAGCGTAGAAAGCCCTGTTTTTAAAGATCAGCCTTATTATGTTGCTTTTGAAGAGTTTTTAAAGATTTTATAGCTAAAAATTATAGCCCATTCCTAAACCTAATCCAAGTGTGCCTATTTTAATTTTAAAGTTAAGGCCCTCATTATGTCTTTGATAACGATATCCTAAATCTATTATAGGGTATATTTCTCCGTTTTTATAAAGTCCTAAGTAAGCACCTAAATCAGCTTCAAAATGATGATCTGATTTACCTCCTGTTAATAATGTTGTACCCAATAAAAAATCTGTCTGAGAATTAACATTCTCTTTATGAAAAAAAAATGTAGTTACTTTACCTACTCCTATTCTACCATATAATTTAATTATATCTGATGTATTAAGTATATGCTCATAATTAATAGATGCTTGGTTAAATAGTAATATTGAGCTAACTTCTACATATATATTGCTTTTACTAATTTTAGAAGTTTCTTGTCCCAAAATTGTATATTGAATACTAAGCACAATAATTAATATATAATAAAACTTTGTCGAGTTCACAGGTCTTTATTTTTAATGAATCTAATTAAAAACAAATATAATCTTTTATTTGAAAAAAACAAGTAAAAAAAAACAACTCATATGAGTTGGTTTTTTGATTTTAAAAGCGTCTTAAAATTTATTTTTTAGGAGCATCTTGCTCTAATAAATTAAAAAAATGGTTTAATTGTGGCATAATCACAATTTTTGTTCTTCTGTTTTTTGAAGAGTCTTTAAAAATTTTATAATAGATTTATTTTTTTTAACTAGCATAAATGTTAGTGTTTTTATGTTTAAAAAACAGTGTTATTTATATTTGTTAAGTAATCCAAAATCAAAAGGTGTCCAAAAACAAGCTTTTAAACCACTTTCTTTAAAACCTTTATTAACCCAGCTGTTACAAGTTTTAAAACAAGAATAACTTCCTGTAGCTTTGTAGAAATTATCTCTTAAAGAATAACTTTTATTTTTAAGGATTGTTTTTGAGTTGTTTTTATCAGTTTTAAATGTATTAAGAAAATAATTGTTTAATTTTTTTAATTCAGCATCACTTATTTTTATAGCCACCCAATCCAAACGTTTTCTCTTATACCTGCTTATATGTACAAGAGTAGAGTTTTTTAAAAACAATGCTTTAAACGCATTCTTAAAAGTTAAATCTTGCCAAGTAGGAGTATTTATATAAAAATCTTCTTCTCCCCATCCGAAAGCTAAAAATTTATCATTTTTAGTGTATTTTAAATCGTGTAAAACAAAATTGTTTAGGTTTTTTATAGGCATTACAATATCTAAATGAACTCCATTAGTATTTAAATAAATGGTGTTATTAAAATTAGTGTTTGCAGTTTTTCTTTTGATGGTTATTGTACTTAAAACTAAAGCTACTATTGTATATAGTATTGGTATTATTAAGAAAGAAGCCAATATCCATTTTAATATTCTAATAATTGTTTTCATATATAACAATATTCATTAAATCAGTATACTTTAGTGAGAACCAATAAATTTCCTCGTATAAAAAAACACCTTCTATATTGAAGGTGTTTTTTTAATCTTTAAATCTAAAAAAAATTATTTTTTAGGAGCGTCTTGCTCTAATAAATTAAAAAACTGGTTTAATTGTGGCATAATTACAATTTTAGTTCTTCTATTTTTTGCTCTATTTTCAGGTGTGTCATTTTCAGCTAAAGGAACATATTGACTTCTACCAGCAGCAATTAATCTTGAAGGAGCTACGTTAAATTTTGTTTGTAATATCCTTGTTATAGATGTAGCTCTCAAAGCAGATAAATCCCAATTATCTTGTATTAAATCTCTTTTGATAGGAGTTGCATCTGTGTGTCCTTCTATCATTACATCCATTTTTGGTTGATCATTAATTACTTTAGCTATTTTTTCTAAAACAGAAAAAGCTTTTTCAGTAACTTTATAGCTACCACTTGTAAATAACATTTTATCAGAAATAGATATTAAAACTACTGTTTTTTCTACATTAACTTCAATATCTTTATCTTGTATACCTTCTGTTAAGTTTTTAGTTAAGTGATATTTAATAGCAAGATTTAATGAGTCTTTTTGAGTCATTGCCTTTCTTACACCATTGATGTATTTGTCCTTTTCGCTTAACTGAGAGATTACATTTTTAATGTTATCAGAAGAAGATTGAGTTAAAACAGTTAAGTTTTCTACTTGTTTTAAAGCTGTTTTTTTATCTTCTTTTAAATATTTAACCTGTTCTGTTAGTGCAAAAACTTTAGAATCTCTACTTTCTTTTTCAATTAAACATTTTTGTAAATTAGTTTTAACTTGTAAAAGTTTCTCTTCTGTTTCTTTGTGTTTAGTAACCAAAGCTGCATGTTCTTTTTGAGAAACACAAGAACTTAGTACTATTGCAGACAATAGAGGTAATATTATTTTTTTCATTATTGAATAATTAAAATGTATTGGCAAATTTAACAAATTGCATGATTAAAAAACTGTTGTAAACTATTTTTTGTGAAAATTTTAAGCACTATTTTTGCTTAAAACCTAATGTTTTCATGAAACTAAAAAATAGAATCGTATATATTATTATTTTATCTGTTTTTGTAAACTGTAAAAAGGAAAAAATTAAAGATAATTATACCCTAAATGGCAAAGTATTTGGTACTACTTACAAGATAATGTATTTAAATACTCCAAAAAATTATCAAAAATCTATAGATAGTTTATTTCATTTAGTTAATAAATCTTTATCTACATACATTCCAGATTCTGATATTTCTAAAATAAACGAAACAAATACTTCTGTTAATGTAGATGATTTGTTTGTTGAGGTTTTTAATAAATCAAAAAAAATACACAAAGAAACAAATGGTTATTTTGATCCTACTGTAGGAAATTTAGTAAATTTATGGGGTTTTGGTCCTAAAAACGAAATAAATAATTTATCTGATGAGCAGGTAGAGCAGCAAATGCAATATGTAGGCTTTAATAAAGTGCATTTAATTGGTAGAGAAATTATTAAAGATGATTCTAAAATATATTTAGATTTTAATTCGATTGCAAAAGGTTTTGGAATTGATGTTATTGCTAGGTTTTTTAACTCTAAAAAAATAGATAGTTATCTGATAGAAATAGGAGGAGAGATTAGAAC
>CALHCK010000143.1 GCA_937936695.1 uncultured Polaribacter sp. | reverse complement strand
TCGTAATAGTAAAAGCCGACTGACCTTCTAAACCTTCTAATGATACTGTAGTAGTAAATTCATCTGCTACTATACTTTGTATTGGCCCGTTTTCTTCACACATACTAAAAGTAAAAACTGCTACTAATAGTAAAATTGATTTTAATAATTGGTTTTGTTTCATAATGTTACGTTTTATTTTACACATTGTTTGTATAGTGCAAAGGTAGTAAAAAAACCGAATCTGTTAAATACGTAGTTTTACGTATTTTAAAAAATTAAATAAAAAAGACTAAATCATCATTTTAAAATAAACCCATACATCAATCTCATTTTCAACACACTAAAAAAAACAACATCAAAATAACATATACACAGAAGATAACCGTAATAAATAAACATATCTTAATTCAGGCTACTTTTTTTTACGAAATTCACTACAATAAAACATCTTTTATATTGTATTTTTGCAGGTATTAAATTAATTAAAACATACATAAATATGAAAGTAACAGTAGTAGGTGCAGGTGCAGTTGGTGCAAGTTGTGCAGAGTACATAGCAATTAAAGATTTTGCTTCGGAAGTTGTAATATTAGATATTAAAGAAGGTTATGCAGAAGGTAAAGCAATGGACTTAATGCAAACAGCATCTTTAAACGGTTTTGACACTAAAATTACAGGTAGTACAAATGACTACGGAAAAACTGCTGGTTCTGATGTTTGTGTAATTACTTCTGGTATTCCTAGAAAACCAGGAATGACTCGTGAAGAGTTAATTGGTATTAATGCAGGTATTGTAAAATCTGTTGCATCTAGCTTAATAGAGCAATCTCCAAATACAATTATTATTGTTGTATCTAATCCAATGGATACAATGACTTATTTAGTACACAAAACCACTGATTTACCTAAAAACAGAATTATAGGTATGGGTGGTGCTTTAGATTCTGCTCGTTTTAAATACAGATTAGCAGAAGCTTTAGGTGCTCCTATTTCTGATGTTGATGGAATGGTTATTGGTGGTCACTCTGATAAAGGAATGGTTCCTTTAACTAGATTAGCTACTCGTAACTCTGTACCAGTAACTGAGTTTTTAGCTGAAGAAAGATTAGAACAAGTAAAACAAGATACTAAAGTTGGTGGTGCAACTTTAACTGGTTTATTAGGTACTTCTGCATGGTATGCTCCTGGTGCTGCTGTATCTGGAATGGTACAGGCAATTGCTTGTGATACTAAAAAAATATTCCCTTGCTCTGCTTTATTAGACGGAGAGTATGGATTAAGTGACTTATCTATTGGTGTACCTTGTGTATTAGGTGCTAATGGTATTGAAAGCATTGTAGAAATTAACTTAAGTGATGCTGAAAAAGCACACATGCAAGAATCTGCTGCTGGAGTTACAAAAACAAATGGTTTATTAGAATTATAAAATTTAATTCTTTAGCATAAAAAAAGCTCAACAGAAATGTTGGGCTTTTTATTTTAAGAACAATACCTTCTATTAAATTTCCATTTTAAAAAACAATACAAAATCTATTCTTTTTTCTATATTTACCGAATGATTTTAAAATGGTGCTTTGGTACATTTTTACTACTATTTATTTCTTTGGCAAGCGTCCAAAAAAATACTCCTACACCTAATCAAGAAATTGTTTTAGAGTTTTTACAATCAAAAACAACCACCAAAGAAATAAAAAATACTATTGCTAATCTAGAGCAACAGCTTATTAAAATTGGTGTTTCTAACATTAAAATTCAAAAAAACAATAACGGTAAACTTAAGATTACCTATTACAGTAAAAATAATATTGAAAAAATCAGACAAACTTTAATTGCTGATTCTTCTTACTCTAAAGATCAAAACAACAAAGACAAACAATATAATTTTGATTATACAATTGATGTTTATGAATTAAATGATTACAGTAGTTTTTCTAATTTAGAAGATCACTTTATTTTTGATGTCAAATACAATTCAGATCAATTTTATTCTGATACAAGCTTTCCTTATGTTAGAAATAACTCAATAGAAAAAGCAAATTTTCAATATAAAACTACTTACAAAGTAAATAAAGATTATCCTTTTACTGAGGATTACACTTCTTACAAAAACCCTGAAGTTAGAGCAGGACCCAACTGCTACTTTATTTAACAAAATCAAACTTATTATCATGTTGACATCAAACAAACTACATCAACATAAAACAAACAAAAAAACATATTGTCTAATATAAGAGAAGCTATATATTTGCCCGTCTTAAAAATTGACAATAAAAAAAACATAAAATGCAAAACAAAGGACTTATTAAACTATTCGCCATCTTATTTGGATTGGTGAGTTTGTATCAGTTATCGTTTACCTTTTTAGCTAACAAGGTAGAAGATGATGCAAAAACATACGCAAACAGCAAACAAAACACAGATGCTAGACAAAAAGCTACTTTTGAAAGAAAGTATATAGACAGTGTTGCTAATAAAGAAATTATTAATTTAGGTATTGCAGACTATAGCTACAATGATGTTAAAGACAAAGAAATGAATCTTGGTCTAGACTTAAAAGGTGGTATTAACGCTATTTTACAAGTTTCTGTAAAAGAGGTTTTAAGAAGCTTATCTAACGATTCTAAAAACGAAGTTTTTAATAAAGCTTTACAAGCTGCAGACGTTAAACAAAGAAGTAGTAATACAAACTACTTAGATTTGTTTTTTGAAGAATTTGAGGCTATTGCTGGACAAACAAAATTAAGTGATCCTTCTATTTTTGGAACAAAAGCTTTAAGTGATAAAATTTCTTTTGATGAAGCGAATACTACTGTTAAAAAAACTTTACAGACAGAAATAGACAACTCTATTGGTACTGCTTTTGAAGTATTAAGAAGTAGAATAGATAAATTTGGAGTTACACAACCAAATATTCAAAGAATTGGAAATTCAGGTAGAATACAAATTGAATTACCTGGTGCAAAAGATATAGAGCGTGTTACTAAGTTAATAACTAGTAAAGCAGAATTACAATTTTGGGAAGTATATACTAATGCAGAAGTACAAAACTACCTTTTTATAGCTAATAGTAAAGTTGCTGAATTATTAAAAGATACTTCTGTTACAGAAAAAGTAAAAGATTCTACTAAAACAGATGATATTGATGATTTATTAGGAGAACAAAAAGATTCTACAGACGTAGCTCAGAAAAATCTTTTCACATTTTTATATCCTAACATAGCGCAGTCTCAACAACAAATGAGTTCTTTAGTTGCGCAAGCAAGAGTTTTAGACACTGCTACTGTTAATAGTTTATTAAACAGAAAAGAAGTTAAGGCTTTATTACCTAAAGAATTAAGATATGTAAAATTCTTATGGGACTATAAGGCTAACAAAGGTGCAGACGGTACAGAAGTAATTGGTTTATATGCTATAAAATCTAACAGAAATGATGTTGCCAATATAGAAGGTGATGTAATTTTAGATGCAAGACAAGAGTTTGACCAATTAAACAAACCTGTTGTAAGCATGAACATGAATAGTTCTGGTACTAAACAATGGGCTAAAATGACTACTGAAAACCAAGGGAAGTTTGTTGCTGTGGTTTTAGATGATTATGTATACACTGCTCCTTCTGTAAACACACCAATTACTGGTGGTAGTACTCAAATTTCTGGAGGAAGCATGACAATTGCTGAAGCTAAAGATATTGCTACAGTTTTAAAAGCTGGTAAATTACCTGCTGCTGCAAGAATTATTCAAGCAGAAGTTGTTGGGCCATCTTTAGGACAAGAATCAATAGACGCATCTATTTATTCTTTTGGTTTAGCTATTGTTTTGGTTTTATTATGGATGATTTTATACTATGGTAAAGCAGGTTTATATGCAGATATTGCACTTGCAGTAAACATCTTATTTATTTTTGGTATCCTAGCTTCATTTAACGCGGTATTAACTTTACCTGGTATTGCTGGTATTATCCTTACAATTGGTATGTCTGTAGATGCCAACGTTATTATATTTGAAAGAATTAAAGAAGGTTTAGCTAATAAAATAAGTTTAAACGAAGCTGTAGACGAAGGTTTCTCTATAAAAGGAGCACTTTCTGCAATTATTGATGCTAACATTACTACTCTTTTAACAGGTATTATTTTATACGTTTTTGGTACAGGACCAATTAAAGGTTTTGCTTTAACTTTAATGATTGGTATTGCTACTTCTTTATTTACAGCTGTATTTATTACACGTATTTTAATTGATGGAGCTCTTAATAAAGGAACTAAATTAACATTTAACACTTCTATTTCTAAAGGATGGTTCCAAAGCATTAATGTAGAATTCTTAAAGAGCCGTAAAATTGCTTACGTTGTTTCTGGAGCTATTATTGTTGCAGGTATTGTTTCTATATTCTCTATAGGTTTAAAACAAGGTGTAGATTTTAAAGGAGGTCGTTCTTACGTTGTTCGTTTTGATAAAGACATGAATGCTTCTGAGGTTTCTAGTACATTAAAAGGTGCTTTTGGTACTGCTCCAGAAGTTAAAACTTACGGTGCTGCTAATCAATTAAAAATAACAACTGTTTATAAAATTGATGAAGAAGGACAACAAGTAGATGAGCAAGTTCAAGCTGCGTTATACGGTGGTTTAAAAAACTATTTAGGTAGTACTTCTTACGAAGACTTTAAACCAGGTTTTGAAAAAGACGGTTCTGGTGTAATGAGTTATATGAAAGTAGAACCAACAATTGCTGATGATATTAAAACATCTGCATTATACGCTGTATTTGGTTCTTTATTAATTGTTTTCTTATACATATTATTACGTTTTAGAAAAGTATCTTTCTCTATTGGTGCAGTAGTAGCTGTATTCCATGATGTGCTAATTGTATTAGGTATTTTCTCTATTACATACAACTTTATGCCTTTTGATATGGAAATTGGCCAATCTTTTATAGCTGCAATATTAACAGTAGTAGGGTACTCTTTAAATGATACCGTAGTAATATTTGATAGAATTAGAGAGTTTGCTGGTTTACATACAGACTGGAAATATAGCGAAGTTGTAGACAAAGCATTAAGCTCTACATTAGGAAGAACAATAAATACATCTTTAACTACATTATTAGTAATGTTAGCTATCTTCTTATTTGGAGGAGATTCTATTAAAGGATTTATGTTTGCTTTAATCGTTGGTGTAGCTGTTGGTACATATTCATCATTATTTGTTGCAACACCAGTAATGTTTGATACTTCTAAAAAAGAAGAAAAAAACAGTTAATAACTTAACTTTACATAAAAAATAACCGTTTTCTTTTACTGATTTTTTTCAGTAAATATAGAAAACGGTTTTTTCATTAAATATATCCATATATTTGCAGCCTAATGAAAATTATAAAACTACACGACCTTTATTTTAAACCTTATATTAAAGAGGCAGAAATTAAAGCAATCGTAAAACATTTAGCAGCACAAGTAAAAGCAGATTTACCAAAAGGTGAAATACCTATTTTTGTAGGTATTTTAAACGGATGCTTTTTATTTGCTGCAGATTTTATAAGAGAATTTAATGGAAACTGCGAAGTTTCTTTTATAAAATTAGCCTCTTATAACGGAACAGAAACTACTAACGATGTAAAAAAATTAGTAGGCATAAATGAAGATTTAACCAATAGAACGGTTATTATATTAGAAGATATTATAGACACCGGAACAACGCTTCAAGAAATTTATAATATTTTTAGAGAAAAGAATTTAAAACAATTAAAAGTTGCAACGTTATTTTTTAAACCAGACGTATTTAAAAAAGAATTACCAATAGATTATATCGGAAAAAGTATTGAAGATAAATTTATTGTTGGTTACGGATTAGATTACAATGGTTTGGGAAGAAACTACCCAGCTATATATCAATTATCAAGATCACCAAAAATGAAAAACATTGTATTATTTGGCCCTCCAGGTGCAGGAAAAGGAACACAAGCAGAATTTTTAAAAGACATGTATAACTTAGTACATATTTCTACAGGAGATGTATTTCGTTTTAATATTAAAAATGCTACAGAATTAGGAATTTTAGCAAAAAAGTATATTGATGAAGGAGATTTAGTACCTGATGAAGTTACTATTAATATGCTAAAAGCAGAAGTAGAAAAAAATCCTGATGCTAACGGTTTTATTTTTGATGGTTTTCCAAGAACTCAATCTCAAGCAGAAGCTTTAGATGCTTTTTTAAGTGATAAAGGGCAAGAAATAAACGGAATGGTTGCCTTAGAAGTACCTGAAGATATTTTAGTGACTCGTTTATTAGAAAGAGGTAAAACTTCTGGAAGAGCAGATGATACTGATGAAGGTAAAATTAGAAATCGTTTTAACGAATACAATACCAAAACAGCTATCTTAAAAGATTATTTTGCAGAACAAAACAAGTATTACGGAATAAACGGTGTAGGGTCTATAAAAGACATTACTAACCGTATTTCTGAAGTATTTGACAAGCTTTAAAAAACACTTACATACCTGTTTTGTTTAATAAAAACAAAACAGGTATTTTATGATACTATAATTAATTATGACTGAAGGAAATTTTGTTGACTACATAAAAATTTATGCTTCTTCTGGTAAAGGCGGACAAGGTTCTGTACACTTGCACAGAGAAAAATTTATTACCAAAGGTGGTCCTGATGGTGGAGATGGTGGTCGTGGAGGACACATTATTTTACGTGGAGATAAAAACATGTGGACATTATTTCACTTAAAATTTAAACGTCATTTTAGAGCTGAAGGTGGTGGTGCTGGTAGCGCAAGTAGAAGTACTGGGCACGATGCTGAAGATATTTACATAGATGTACCCCTAGGTACTATTGTAAGAGATGCAGATACCGATGAAATTATAGTAGAAATTACAGAAAATCAAAAAGAAGTAATTTTACTTAGAGGTGGTAAAGGTGGCTTAGGGAACTGGCATTTTAAATCATCTACAAATCAAACTCCAAGATACGCGCAACCTGGTATGGACGGTGCTGATGGTTGGTTTAGAATTGAGTTAAAATTATTAGCAGACGTAGGTTTGGTTGGTTTTCCTAATGCAGGAAAATCTACACTTTTATCTGTTTTAACAGCTGCAAAACCTAAAATTGCAGATTATGCATTTACAACCTTAAAACCCAATTTAGGTATTGTAGAGCACAGAAATCATCAAACTTTTGTAATGGCAGATATTCCTGGTATTATAGAAGGCGCAGCAGAAGGAAAAGGATTAGGGCATCGATTTTTACGTCATATAGAGCGTAATTCGGCATTATTATTCTTAGTTCCTGCAGATAGTGATGATATTAACAAAGAATACCAAATATTGTTAAACGAACTTAAAAAGCACAATCCAGAGCTATTAGATAAAGATAGAGTGTTAGCAATTTCTAAATCTGATATGTTAGATGATGAATTAAAAGAAGAAATTAAAGCAGAATTACCTGATAATGTAGATACTTTATTTATATCATCTGTTGCTCAAATGGGATTGCAAGAATTAAAAGACAAACTGTGGAAAATGTTAAATTAATTATTCATTTTCTGCTAATGCATTGGCACAAATATAACCACCTGTCCAAGCATTCTGAAAATTAAATCCTCCGGTAACGGCATCAATATTTAAAACCTCTCCTACAAAAAAGAGGTTTTTTTGTTTTTTACTTTCAAATCTTTTAAAGTTAATCTCTTTTAAATCTACACCTCCAGCAGTTACAAATTCGTCTTTAAAAGTAGTTCTACCATTTGCATTGTATACACCTTTGGTTAATTGCGCTGCCAAATCTTCTAATTGTACATTCTTTAAATCTGCCCAATTCTGTGTTTGTTTTATGTTTGCTGCAATTACAAAACGCTCCCACAATCTCTTAGAAATTTCAGTAAATGGAGATTTTAAAACAACCGTTTTTCTAGGTTCTTTTTTCTTTAAATTCAATAATACGTTATATACTTTTTCGGTAGGTCTAGAGAGCCAGTTTACTACGACATTGTATTGGTAGTTTTGGTCTGATAATACTCTTGCTCCAAATGCAGACAATTTTAATACAGCGGGTCCGCTCATCCCCCAGTGGGTAATTAATAAAGGTCCTGATGCTTCTAATTTAGTATTCACAATGTTTACTGTAGCATTTGGAACAGAGGTACCTAATAAATCTACAATTCTTTTATCTTTAATATTAAATGTAAATAAAGACGGAACAGGTGTTACAACACTATGATTTAATGTTTCGCATAATTCCCATACTTTTTTAGAGCTTCCTGCTGCTATTACTAATTTATCTGCCGTAAATTTTTTATTTTTAGTATGAATAACCCAGGTATTATCTAATTTTTCTACAGCATTTACACCGCAATTAGTTATTACATGAATTCCTAAATCATTAATTCTACTTTGAAAACAATCTATAATTGCCTGACTTGTATTTGCTTCAGGAAAAACACGATTATCGTCTTCTATTTTTAAAGGAACTCCCCTATTCTCAAACCACTCAAAAGTATCTCCTGTCATAAATTGATGAAAAGGTCCTAGTAATTCTTTTTTTCCTCTCGGATAAAATTCACACAATTCTTTAGGAATAAAGCAAGCATGAGTTACGTTACACCTTCCTCCACCAGATATTTTTACTTTTTGCAAAACATCTTTGGCTTTCTCTAAAATTGTAATATCTAAATCAGAATTTTTTTCTTTAGCATTAATAGCGGTAAAATATCCTGCTGCACCTCCTCCAATTATAATTATTTTACTCATAAAATCATTTCTGAATATGTAAGAATTGTATCAAATCCTTTATTTTTAAAATAAGCCGGTGTTTCTTTAGTACCTGTTACTAAAACAAAATCCCCACCCCAAGCTCCTAAACTTTTAATTTCTCCAAAATAATCTGGAAACAATTTTTCTTTTACTGGTTTTAATTTGATGATATTGCTAATAATCTGCTCATGCTCAACAACAAGTTTATTAAACTCTTTAATTGTTGTTGCTAACAAAAAAGCTTCTGACAATTCAGATATTCTTTTTATTTCTGATGTAAAATTATTGTTAGTTTCTCTAAATTTAGCAATTCCATCTTTAGAATCTTGTTTTTTATTTAAATGCACAAAAAAAAGATTTTCTTTAAAAGGCGGATTAAAATCTGCTTTAGAAACAATAGGATTTTGTTGTTGTATTTGATAGAATATAGGATGATTATTTTGCGCACATGCAATATCGTAACCGCTTCCTTTAAAAGAATTCCAAAGTAACTTAAAAGCATCTACTTTTGCCCAAGCAGCAATAGAATTAATTAATGTAGACGATGTACCTAAACCCCAATTTCTTGGAAAAGTAAGTTCGGTTTTTACAACGTATCCTTGTGAGGTACTTAAAAACTCTGGATTCATTTTTCGAGCTTCCTCTAAAATTTCTAACAACGTTTCTGCTATAAACTCTGCACTACCTTCTTTGGTAGAATTAAATGTACAGCTTACCAAACGTAATTTAGGCAAATCAAAAACAGCCTCGAACCAACATTCTTTTTCTTCTGTAAAGCTACCCCAAATTAATTGAGGTTCTTTTATGAGTGATATTTCTAAATCTTGTCCGTATTTAGTAGGTACTGCCAAAGCTTTAGCACCATCTAAAACTAAATATTCGCCAGTTAATAAAAGCTTTCCGTTAGAATAAAAATTCTTCATTGGTTTATATAATGCTAAAGTTTAAGTAAGAAAATCACTATTTATAACAAATCAAATTGCTTAAAATGATGTGTAAAATGTTTTACATGAAATTTTTTCCAGTATTCATAATCTAACTCACCAAAAAACGGATGGTTTTCTGTTTTTGCTTTCTTAAAATGGATTTCAAAATCAGCAATTTGCTCAATTAAATCATCTAAAGCCTCTGCTAAAGAATTAAACTTTTCTGCCGTAGGTTCATCCGATAAAATATCGGCTCTAAAACCAATATGTAACTCTCCATCAGTATCTAAAAAAGGTTTTCTTCTAGCCTTTTTTTCTTCAGAAACATAGTAATCCGCAGCTATTTTACCATTAGATATTTGCATTAATAAACTTAAATGCTCTATTACTTGTTGCGAGTTCATTCTACCAAAAACAGGTAATGTTTCTGTTGTTAAACTACCCAATTTACTGGTAACTAAATCAATATTTAAGAAATCTACCCAATTAACATTGTCTTTCTTTATTTCATTGTATTTACTTACTACTGCGGCATGAGATACCGTTTTATTTTCAAAATAACTATTTATTATTTTTTTCTCTTGCTCGTTGGCTCCTAACTGGTTTAATATGTTTTGCAAGTGCATTTTCATATGCCCATGCTGAATTCCTTTGGTTGTTAAAGCTCTTAACGCTGCAAAATTTTGCGCTAAACCAGCAGCTGCTATAATTTGCATTAATTCTTTTGCCGATGGTTTTTGCAGCATTTCTAAAGACAACTTAGACATTGGATGTAATGCTGTTAAACCACCAACTGTACCAAGAGCTAACGGAATTTCTATCCAAAATTTAAACATGCCATTAGCAATCTCGCAATGAGACAAACTAGAATAGCTTCCAGATTTAGATGCGTAAGCATGAGCACCAGCTTCAATAGCTCTAAAATCGTTACCTGTGGCTAACACAACAGCATCAATTCCGTTCATAATTCCTTTATTATGCGTAACTGCTCTGTAAGGCTCTATCTCTGCAATTTTTACTGCATGACAGAATTTTTGGGCAAACTTCTCTGGGTCTTCACCTCCTAATTCCTCTATCTTACAACTTACCTCTGCTCTTACTAAACATTCTGGCACGTAATTAGACAAAATACTCATTACAACCTCTATATCTTCTTTTCCAAACTTTTTAGCAATGGCTTCTAAACAAGAATTAATAAAATTAGCCCCCATTGAATCTTTAGTTTCAAAAGTGACATGTAATTGATAGTAATTAGATAATTTATCTGTTTTATCTATTAACTCAATATCTAAAATTCCACCTCCACGTTTTTCCATATTTTTGGTGATGGAAGCTGTGGCTGCAAATAATTCTGTTTTATTTTTAGTAAAGTATTCTTTTAATCCCTCTTTATCTCCTGCGTACATAAAATGTACCTGCCCTATTTTTTTAGTAGCAATAACAGTAGTTTTAAAACCACCTCTTGTGCTCCAAAATTTACCAACTAAAGAAGCTGCTGCAACAACAGAACTTTCTTCTATAACCATAGGTATCACATAATTTTTGCCATTAATTACAAAATTAGGAGCTACACCAAACGGTAAATAAAAATTAGAAATGGTGTTTTCTATAAAATCGTCATGCAAATCTTGCAATCGTTTATCATCATTCCAATATTGTTTAATTATTTGCGTGGTTTCTGCAGGATTTTGAAAATAGTTTTCCGTTAACCATTGAATCTTTTCTTCTTTAGTAAATTTAGAAAAGCCAGAGATAAGTTTGTTCATTTATGCTAAAAAATATATAAACAAAGATACGGTAAACAGACAAATAATCCTTGGTAAAACAAATACATAATCTATATAAAACGTTAAAAAATAAGCCGTTTTTATTATTTATAACACTACTTAAAAATGTATTTCATAAAGTTGGAGTAACTTTTACAACAAATACTTTTTTAATATGTTTTTTGGTAATAATTCCGTAAACTTGGTGAAGTTTAGAAATAACTAGATTTTAATGAAACAATTACTCTTTTTAGTAGCCTTATTGTATATGAATTGTAAAGCTCAAAACAACGTAATATCTGAAAATGTATCACAAAAAAAAGACATTTCTTTAGAAGAAATTTGGAACGGAACATTTGCTCCTGATAGAATGAATGCCTTAAACTCTATGAACGGAGATTTTTATTCGCTTTTAAATATTAGCAATGGTAATACAACTGTAGATAAATATAGTTACGCAACTTTAGAAAAGGTAGAAACTATTATTTCTAGTTCTGATTTTAAAGATATAGAACCTTTTTCTTCTTACAGTTTTAACGATGATGAATCTCAGTTAATTTTAGGAACACGTCATAAAAAAATATACAGACATTCTTATAAAGGTACATATTATGCTTATAATATTGCTACAAAGCAATTAAGTTTAATTGGTGAAGACATACAGGAGCCAACATTTTCTCCTGACAATAAAAACATTGCGTACGCAAAAGACAATAATATCTTTATTAAAAATATTGAATCTAACAATATTACGCAAGTAACTAAAGACGGTGCTTTTAATAAAATTATTAACGGTACAACAGATTGGGTATACGAAGAAGAATTTGCTTTTGTTAGAGCTTTTAAATGGAACAAAACAGGTAGTTATTTAGCATATCTTAAATTTAATGAAACTGATGTACCTACTTTTTCTATGGATATTGTTGGTACTGATTTGTACCCAAAACAACAAGTTTTTAAATACCCAAAAGCAGGCGAAAGAAATGCAGATGTTAGTTTGCATATTTTTGATGTAGCTATACAAAATAATAAAAAAATAGATTTACCAGACTACGAATATATACCAAGAATTAAGTGGTCTGAAGAAGCAAATATTTTGGTAGCGACTACTCTAAATCGTCATCAAAACAATTTACATTTACATAAAATAGATGCCGCTAACAATAGCAATATTGTTTTATTAAATGAAATTGACAAGGCATATATAGATATTACCGACAATCTTACTTTTTTAAACGATAACAGTTTTATTTGGACTAGTGAAAAAGATGGTTACAACCATATTTACCATTACAATGCTAACGGAAAATTAATTAATCAGGTTACAAAAGGAAACTGGGAAGTAACCAACTATTATGGCTTTAATACTGCTAAAAACACCATTTATTATCAATCTGTAGAAAATGGATCTACCAACAGGGGTGTATATTCTATTGAACTAAACGGGAAAAACAAAAAATTATTAAGCAATAAGGAAGGTCAAAACACAGCCGACTTTAGCAAAAACTTAAATTATTTTATTAATAGTTTTTCTTCTGCAAAAACACCTCCAACCTACTCGTTGTTTACGGGTGAAGGTAAAAAGGTAAAAGTGATAAGAGAAAATTCTAGTTTAACTAACAATTTACAAGCTTACAAAATAAGCCAAAAAGAATTTTCTACCATCAATGTAAATGGTAATGATTTAAATATGTGGATGCTAAAACCACTTGATTTTGATCCTTCTAAAAAATACCCTTTGCTAATGTTTCAGTATTCAGGTCCTGGATCTCAAAAAGTTGCAAACACATGGAATGATGCTAACGATTATTGGCATAATATGTTAACTCAAAAAGGAATGATTATTGTTTGTGTTGATGGACGCGGAACAGGGTTTAAAGGTGCTGAATTTAAAAAATCTACTTATTTAAATTTAGTAAAATACGAAACGGAAGACCAAATTACTGCTGCAAAACAACTAGCTACGTTACCATACATTGATAAAGAAAACATTGGAATTTGGGGATGGAGTTTTGGTGGACACATGAGTACCAATTGCCTTTTAACAGGTAGCGATATTTTTTCTACAGCTATTGCCGTTGCTCCTGTTACTTCTTGGAGATTTTACGATACTATTTATACAGAACGTTTTTTAAGAACTCCGCAAGAAAATCCTAAAGGGTATGACAATAATTCTCCTGTAAATTATGCCGAAAAACTAAAAGGAAATTATCTTATTGTTCATGGTACCGGTGATGATAATGTACATGTACAAAATTCTTATAGAATGATTAATTCTTTAATTAAAGCCAACAAACAATTTGATATGTTTATTGTACCAGATAGAACACATGGTATTTATAAAGGTGAAAACATGCGATTGAACTTATATACTAAGATGACCCATTTTATAGAACAACATTTATTAAACAATAATTAATATGACCGCAACTGCTAAATTACCTCATAACAGAGAAATATTTGGACACCCAATAGGGTTGTTTGTTTTGTTTTTTACAGAAATGTGGGAACGTTTTTCTTATTACGGAATGCGTGCGCTTTTAGTACTATATTTAACCTCTAAAACCACCGATGCTAATTCGGGTTTAGGTTGGTCTCAGTCAGAAGCTTTAGCACTTTACGGCTGGTATACAGGCTTGGTGTATATAATGGCAATACCAGGAGGAATTTTAGCCGATAAATTTCTAGGGCAAAAAAAAGCCGTTATAGTTGGTGCTATTTTATTAATAATTGGGCATAGTATTTTAGCCGTAGAAAACATTACTGCCTTTTACACAGGAATTTCTTTTATAATTTTAGGTGTAGGTGCTTTAAAGCCCAATATTTCTAGTATGGTTGGTGGTCTTTATAAAAAAGGAGATATTAGAAGAGATAAAGGCTTTACTATTTTTTATATTGGTATTAATCTAGGGTCATTATTAGCTGGTATTGTTATTGGTTATGTAGGAGAAGTACATGGTTGGCATTACGGGTTTGGTTTAGCAGGAATACTTATGGTACTGGGTTTATTTCAATTTTTATTAGGGCAAAAATATCTGGTTCATGTTGGTAATTATTTAGGAAAACCTTCTAAAAAGGAAGATTTTGAAGCTTACAAAAAGCCATTGACTAAAATAGAAAAAGACAGAATTATTGTTTTACTAATTTCCTTTTTACTAATTATTGCCTTTTTTGCTGCTTTTGAACAAGCAGGTGGTTTAATGAATATTTATGCTAAAGAAAAAACAAACAGATTGTTTATGGGCTTTTTAGTGCCTGCAACTTGGTTTCAATCTTTAAACCCTATTTTTATTGTTACTTTAGGAGTTACAGTAGCTTCTATTTGGGCTAAAAGAAAATTAAATGGCACCGAGGCTTCTTCTTTATTTAAAATGATTATAGGTTTAAGCATTACTGGTATTGGTTTTTTATTTATGTCTGCAGCAGCTTCTGAATACGATACTACAGGCACTTCTGCCATGTATTGGTTATTTTTAGCTTATTTATTTCACACTGTCGGAGAGCTATGTTTATCTCCTGTTTCATTATCTTTTGTTACAAAATTAGCGCCAGCAAAATACGCATCTATTATGATGGGTATTTACTTTGCTACAACAGGGTTGGGTAATAAAGCCGCAGGAATGTTAGGAGCTTCTTCTGCAATTTTTGGAGAGTTTAAAGTATTTACAGGTATTGCTGTTTTCTGTATACTTTTTGCTTTTTTAGTTTTTATTTTCTTAAAAAAATTAAAAGCCCTTACTCATGGAGCAGAGGATAATGAAAGTTTGCTAAAAAAAACAACTTAATTTTATTTACTAATTATTTACTGTAAATTCGGCATATATTTTGCTACTACACAATTATGAAAAAATTTATATTACTTATAACAATTGCTTTATTTTCGTTGAATTCAAAAGCTCAAGAAATAAATTGGGTTTCTTTAAATGAAGCTTTAGAACTTCAAAAGAAAACACCTAAAAAAATAATGATTGATGTTTATACCAAATGGTGTGGACCTTGTAAACTTTTAGACAAAAAGACATTTCACAACGAAAAATTGGTAGACTACGTAAACAAAAATTATTACGCTGTTAAGTTTAATGCAGAGGGTAATGAAACTATAAATTACCTAGGTCAATCTTTTACAAACCCAGATTACCAAGAGTCTAATGCTAACAGAAGAAACAGCTCTCATCAGTTTGCTAGTTTTATGAGACTTAGAGGTTACCCAACAATTGCTTTTTTAAATGAAGAAGGCGGTTTTATTATGCCTTTATCTGGTTACCAAACTGCGCAACAATTAGAATTATATCTTAAAATGTTTGCTACAAACGAGCACAAAAAATTGACTTCTAAAGAAAAATTTGACGAATATTACAATAACTTTAAAGCTGAATTTTAAACTATTTTTCTAAAATATAAGCTCCTTTTTCTCCAGTATAATGAAAAGGTACTTGTGTTTTTAAGCATACTTTTTTCCAATGCTTTATATAACTTTTATAATTAGAACCATCTGCAATAATTGTAGATGGTTTTATTGTTTTTATCAATCTTGATAGGTTAACTTTAGGTGAAAACTGTAAAACTACTCTTGTATTTTTCATTCCTTTAATATCATATACTCCTAAACTATCTACAAACAAAACTGTATTTTCTAAATAATTAACAATATTATTAAACTTAACTTCTTTTATTAGATCTATTTTTTCTGATGTTTTATAGTTTTTTAAAATATTACTGTTCGTAAAATTATAACTATCTAAATTATGATTTATCAGCAACTTATTACCATTTCTTTTACCTACAAGACAGTGCCTACTTTTATGAAAAACAATAAACGCTTTTTTAGATGAGAATTTCCTTTTTTCTATAATAAAAATACTCTGAACCAATAAAATTGAGACCAATAGAGCTATAACTTTATAATATGTGCTTTTATAAAAAAAATAAACTCCCGTAAAGACAAATAAATACCACGCAAACAAAACAATTGAAGACACGCCTATTTCACCTATAAGAAAAGCTTCTTTTTCTCCAATCCAACTAATAAAAGTATTCATCTTAAAAATTATCTCATTATAAAAATTTGCTAAAAAAAGAGGTAAAAACTTTACACTAGCTAGTATAATTACTATTAAGCC
>CALHCK010000142.1 GCA_937936695.1 uncultured Polaribacter sp. | reverse complement strand
CCTATTTTATCTAAAATTAAATGACGATTGTATTGTTTTCTTTCCGCTTTACTTAGCATAATCTTAATGGCTAAATTGTTCCCAGTCTTTCCAAACCACTTCTAAACCTTGTGTTTTTAACATCGCAACTACATCTTCTGTACTACGCTCATCAGAAATTTCAAATTGTTCTAAACTTTGTGGTTCCACCGCGTAACCTCCTGGGTTTGTTTTAGATTCTGCGCTAATAGAAGTAATTCCTAAATTAACAATATTATTTCTAAAAATTTCACTTTCTCTAGTAGACATAGAAAGTTCTACATCTTCATCTAACAAACGAAAAGCACAAATAGTTTGCACTAAATCAGCATCTGTCATTTCTACTTTTGGTTCTAATCCACCACTATGCGGACGCAACCTAGGAAATGAAATGGAATATTTTGTTGTCCAATATTTTTTCTGCAAATACTTTAAATGCAGTGCCGTAAAAAAACTATCAGCTCTCCAATCTTCTAAACCAAAAAGTGCTCCTAAACCAATTTTATGAATCCCAGCTTTCCCTAATCTATCTGGTGTATCTAAACGGTAATCAAAATTAGATTTTCTACCCTTCGGGTGATGTTTTTTATACTCGTTTCTATGATAGGTTTCCTGATACACTAAAACTGCATACAAACCATTTTCTACCAACAATTCGTATTCATCTTGATCTAAAGGTTGTACTTCTATGGTAATATTAGAAAAATGAGAACGTATTAAATGAATTGCATTTTTAATATAGGGTACTCCTACTGTTTTATTAGCTTCTCCTGTTACCAATAAAATATGATCATATCCTTTGTCTTTTAAAAAAGCAACCTCTTTTAAAATTTCAGCATCGGTAAGTGTTCTTCTTGGTATTTTATTGGTCATACTAAAACCACAATACGTACAAATATTTTGACACTCATTGCTTAAATACATTGGCGCGTACATTTGTATTGTATTTCCAAAACGTTTTTTAGTAAGCATCCTACTTTGTTGCGCCATTTGCTCTATAAAAGGTTTTGCTGCAGGAGATAATAATGCTTTAAAATCTTCTAAATCTCTTTTTGTAGTTGCCAGAGCACTTAATACATCATTTTCAGTTTTATTAAAAATGCTTTGTAAAGTTTCATCCCAATTATAGGTATCGAATAAATTTTGAAAAGTATTCATTTCTTAACTTAAAAAACTAGTTAGTGGACTACTTGCTTCTGCGTGTTGTTTAACAGGTGCTAATTTTGCTTCGTAAGCCATACGACCTGCTTCTACCGCCATTTTAAAAGCTTTTGCCATAGCTACAGGATTTTTAGACACGGCAATTGCCGTATTTACCAAAACAGCATCTGCACCTAGCTCCATAGCATATGCTGCATGAGAAGGAGCTCCAATACCAGCGTCTACCACTACAGGCACATTGGTTTGATCTATAATAATTTCTAAAAATTCTTGTGTTTTCAATCCTTTGTTACTCCCAATTGGTGCGCCTAACGGCATAACACACTGTGCTCCTACCTCTTCTAAACGCTTACATAATACAGGATCTGCATGAATATATGGCATCACAACAAAACCTAATTTTACTAATTCTTCAGCAGCTTTTAAAGTTTCTATTGGGTCTGGTAATAAATATTTTGGATCTGGGTGAATTTCTAACTTTACCCAATTGGTTTCTAAGGCTTCTCTAGACAATTCTGCTGCAAAAACAGCTTCTTTTGCCGTACGTACTCCTGATGTATTTGGCAAAAGATTTATTCTTTCATGAGACAAATGTGTTAAAATATCATCTTGTTCGTTTTCTACCTCAACACGTTTTAACGCTACGGTAACCAACTCACTTTCACTTTCTAAAAGTGCTTCTTTCATTAATGCAGACGTACTAAATTTACCTGTTCCGGTAAATAATCTAGAAGTAAATGTTTTATCTGCTATTTTTAAAATATCGTTCATTTTGTTTCTTTTGATGATTTGTTCTTAGCTATTTACTAAAAACTTTTAAGCAACTATTTTTTATTAAAAGTATATTTAAGTTCTTTGGTAGAAGATGCATTTAATAGTTGGTTAAACTTTTTTATGCGATCAAAATCTTGAGTTACTTCTCCTGATACTGCAATACCTGAAATTCCTGTTTCTAAGATAGCAGTAACATCATCTAACGTAACGCCTCCTATACCTAATATTGGTGTTTCTGTTTGTAACGCATCAATTATTGCTGCGTAACCTTCTAAACCTAAAATAGGACTTAAATTTGCTTTTGTTTCTGTAAATTTAAAAGGTCCTAAACCTATATAATCTACTTCTTTATTGATTAAAGCTTGACAGTCTTGCAAGGTATTTGCTGTACCTCCAATAATTTGCCATGTATATAATTCTTTTCTAGCGATTAAAGGACAGGTATCTGTTTTACCTAAATGCACACCATCTGCTTTAATTTCTTTAGCTACTTTATAGTAATCGTTTATAATTAATCGTGTTTGAAAATGACTCGTTATTTCTCTAGCTTGTTGCGCTAGTTTTAAAACTTTATTTTCTGAAACATTTTTTAATCGTAACTGCACCAATTCTGCTCCAGAAGTACATGCTTTCTGAATATTTTCTAGATGCTCTTTATGAGTTTGTCCCTGAGAAATATAGTGTAGTTTTGGTATCATTTTTATTAATTTTTGCAATAGTTATGTGTTCCTAATAAACTAGTATTAGAATTTAAAAATGCTTCTGTATAATATTTTGCGCTTTTACAAGCGTCTTCTAAATTATTTTCTAAAACAATAGCACTTGCTAAAGCAGAAGATAATACGCAACCACTACCATGCTTTTCTGATATTGAGGTAGTTAGTGGCAAAATATTTACTTTTACTATTTTACTGTAATACAGCTCATCAACCCCTTTTTTATCTACTCTATGCCCACCTTTAAGGTACATATTTGTAAGACTAGAAATATGTGTGATTGTATCTTCTATATTTAATTTAGGATACAATTGTTGTATCTCGTTGTAATTAGGCGTTATTAAATAACAATTTTGTAATATCGCATCTAAACGATTTTGATTTTCGGTACTATGAAAATCGAAACCTGCAGAAGCTTTTATAATTGGGTCTACAATTATTTTAATTGCTTTATCTATATTTTTTAAACAGACTACTATTTTTCCAAGAACCTCCCAAGATGTAACAAGTCCTATTTTTACTACCGATATTTTAAACCGTTTAAAAAGTATTTCTATTTGATTAATAATAATCTCTGTATCTATCCAAATACATTGATTAAACTCAACATCATTCTGAACTGTAATTGCTGTACATACAGACAAACCATATAATCCATGCGCCTCAAATGTTTTAATATCGGATGTTATTCCGGCACCTCCACTGGGGTCATGACCTGCAATTGTTAATATGTATTGTTTATTGTTCACTGATAATTGTTAACTGAAAAAAGCTTTCATTTTTTTAAAAACCTCAATAGGGTTTTCTACATTCCAAATACCACCTAATACACCAACACCTTTAAAACCTAGTGTGGTAAATTTTGATAAATTATCTGGTGTTACTCCGCCCATACCAATTATAGTTTTATCTATATGATTTACATCAAAACCTCTACCCTCATAACCTTTTTTAGAGATTGATGAAAAAACAGGACTTAATAAATGATAATCAAACTCAAAATAACAAGATTCTAAATCTTCGGGTTCATGAAACGAAGAACTAATGGTTTTACCAAACATGTTTAAACCTGTAAAATATTCACTAGGATTATCTATATGATCTTTGCGTTTTTGTTCTTGAAAATGAATACCCTTTAAATCAAACTCATTTACCAACTCATGG
>CALHCK010000141.1 GCA_937936695.1 uncultured Polaribacter sp. | reverse complement strand
AATAAATATACTTTTCTTCTACTTTTAACACTTTTTCTATCTACCATAATAACCGCTCTTTTGTAAAAGAATCCAAAAAGAGGAATTTTTGCCAATTCTTGTTTACCCACAAATACAATAGGATTTTTACTAAGTGCCGTTAATAAAAAAGGGTCTATTAATGATGCATGGTTGGGGCAAAACATATAACTTTTATTAACATCTAAAGTTTCATCTAACTGAACATCTAAACGAAAACCCATACCATAAATTAAAATTTTAGACCAAATTCTAACCACTTTCCAAAGCAAATGATAATACGTTTCTTTAATTGTTAAAATTAATAATATAGGTGATATTAATAATAATGTGGTAAACATTAAAACATAAAACCACAACCGCCAAATTAATAAAAAAGGAATTTTAAAGAATTTCATAAGTACCAAAAATAGTAATATTCTTTTGTTTGATGGATTATCATAAACAAAACCTTATTTTTACGCTCGCAAATAGTTTAAGTAATTTACTTTATTACGCAAACAATTTTAAATTATAAATTAATGTCAAGAATTTTAACTGGTGTACAAAGTACAGGAACGCCACATTTAGGAAATTTATTGGGAGCTATTTTACCTGCTATTAAAATGGCTAATAACCCAGAAAATGAATCCTTTTTATTTATTGCAGATATGCACTCTTTAACTCAAATTAAAGATGGTAATCAATTAAGAGAAAACACTTATAGTACTGCTGCTACATGGTTAGCGTGTGGTTTAGATGTTAATAAAACTGTTTTTTATAGACAAAGTGATATTCCGCAAGTAACAGAGCTTTCTTGGTATTTAAGTTGTTTTTTTCCGTACCAACGTTTAACTCTTGCCCA
This sequence comes from uncultured Polaribacter sp., assembly GCA_937936695.1. Classification (GTDB taxonomy): domain Bacteria; phylum Bacteroidota; class Bacteroidia; order Flavobacteriales; family Flavobacteriaceae; genus Polaribacter. The sequence goes on along the minus strand of CALHCK010000141.1, from coordinate 4,129 downwards.
TAGTTTTAAAGACAAAGCAGATAGGTTAGCAGATGTAAATTCTGGATTATTTTCATATCCTATTTTAATGGCTGCAGATATATTACTATACGATGCAGAAATAGTACCTGTTGGTAAAGATCAGTTACAGCATTTAGAAATGGCAAGAGATGTTGCCAACAGACTTAATAATGTTGTTGGAGAAACTTTAATTGCTCCTCAGGCAAAAATACAAGAACACACCAAATTGGTACCTGGTACAGATGGTGAAAAAATGAGTAAATCTAGAAATAACATTATTAATATTTTCTTACCTGACAAAAAGTTAAGAAAACAAATAATGGGTATTAAAACAGATAGTAAAGCATTAGAAGAACCTAAAGACCCAGACACTGATAATGTTTTTGCTCTTTACAAATTAATTGCTACAGATGCTCAAATTTTAGAAATGAGAGCCAACTATGAAAATGGCAATTACGGTTATGGACATGCTAAACAAGCTCTATACGAGTTAATATTAGAAAAATTTGCAACTGTAAGAACACGCTACAACCATTTTATGGAAAATAAACATGAAATTGATGAAGCGCTGAAAATTGGAGCTGAAAAAGCTACAATTGTTGCCAACACCGTACTACAAAAAGTACGAACCAAAGTAGGATATTAAACAATAAAAAACCACGCATTATAGCGTGGTTTTTTATTTTATATACCAAATTTACAAACTATACCTCCCATAATTGCCAAAGATAAAATCCAATATCCTGCATTAATAGCAATATATTTTACACTTTTTCTTTCAAACATTGCAATAATAGCTACTATTGGTAATACTAAAAATATGCCAGACAAAGTACCATGTAATGCTCCATGTTTAAAAGTTCTAAAGCGATTGCCATAATTTACCATAAACTCTTTGTAATAATCAAAAACTACACCTGTTTGTTCTGTAAAACCAGGTTCTCCTGCAAGAGTTGAATATATCCCCATTTGATGGATCGTTATTGGTAAAAGAAACATAGCTATAAACAAACTAAAAATATAGCACATTACAAATGTAAGCACCATGTTTTTACCTTTCATAGATTCTTTTGTAAACCCTACTTCTTTCATCCAAATGGTTCCGAACAACGGACCATACCAAACAAACCCTAATATTAATGGAATTAATGCTGCTAAAAAGAAAATTAAAAAATTCATTTCCATGATAAAATTATTTTTGGTTAGTTTCCAAATATAACCATTTTAAAACAGCTCTTTTTAATAACAAAAAATCCTAAAAATTTCTTTTTAGGATTTTTTATTATTAGATATTAATTATAGATTATTCTATTTTTATTGATTTAGCAATTGCTTCTAATTCAAACAAAAAAGCTTTTTTATTTACAGATGGCGCATAAGTAAAACCTTCTACTATAATTAATCTATTTTTCTTTTCGTCAACTATTGTATAGTTTAAAAAAGGACCTGCCATAAAATCATTTTTCACCTCCCACTTACCTCTTGTTTCATAGGCTTTTTTACCATCTATTATAGCATCAAAAATAAACGGAGTATATGCAGATTCTGTAATCATGTGCATAGTCTCTGGGTCTGAACCAGGAATGTATTTTTTCCCTATCTTATTTCTTACCGCCACAATACTATCCGCCACAGTATTAACATCTGTTAAAGGTTGGCTGTATACTAAAATATTGTTGCTGCCCGTTTTTGCTATTCCACTGGTTAAATGATGACGTAACCACAAAAAATCTCCAGTATCATCTACTGTTTTAAATTTATCATGAATTGTTAATGTAATCCCTAAATTTTGTAATGTTTTAAATTGAGATACATCTAATTTAGATTTTTCAAATCTTTCTTGAGTAATCTTTACATCAGATTCTAAGAAAATTGCTATAATTTCTTTTTTATGCTTTTTAAACATTCTTACTAATCCTTCCTCATCTTTTGCATATAAATACACAATAGTTTGCGGTTGCGAATACACATTTTTTTTAGTGAAAAATTTATCATCGTCTCCAACTCCAATAACCAAAATATTTCTACCTACTTTCATTACGTTTCCAAATCCGTTAGGTGCAATTTGAGAAACATCTAAAATAGGTTCTGGTTGTGGTAAACCAACCATTAATTTACCAAAAGAATTTCTAATTTCTTTTCCTAAATCATCTTCCCAACTACTGGCTTTGGTAACAACCATTACTTTGTTAATCTTACCAATAGAATTTCTTAAAACAAACTTATCGTTTCCTTTACAGGCTGTTAGTAGTACTATTATAAGCAGAAGACTTGCTAGTTTTTTCATGAAATTTAGCTTTTAAAAATTTTTAGTTTTGTACCTGGTTTAATGTCTTTTACATTCCAAATACCGTTCCATTTTTTAATTTGATCTACAGAAATATTTTTAAATTTTTGAGAGATACTCCAAAGAGAATCTCCTTTTAATACCGTATAGACTTCAAAAGGTCCGTTACCTGCAACTGTTTTTACTGTCTTTTTCTTAGGAGTAACACTTGTGCCTCTTAATTTTTTAGGATAGACAGATAATCGTTGTCCTATTTTTAATCTACTTGTTTTTAAACCATTCCATCTTTTTAATTCGCTAACTCGTACACCAAACTTGTTTGCAATTTTTCCTAAAAAATCTCCACTTTTTACTTTATAACGAATTCGTTTATCCATTTCAAAATACTTTGGCAACGGCTTTTCTCTTTTTGCGTTATCTTCTTCCGCTAAAGCATAAATATCTTTTTCTCTCTCTAAAAACTCAATCATTTTAGAGCTAGGTAATCTTAATGCATAGTTTTTATTTGTTACAAAAGGAATAATATCTAATTTGTAAGACGGATTTAAATTCACCAAAACCTCTTCATCTACATTTATAATTTCAGAAATCTGATCGAAACTAATTGTTTTTTTAACTCTAACTGTATCTGTCTGAAAATTAAAAAACTCTGGTACTTCAGAGTACAAATTATGCTCTTCTGCATATTCAAAAATGTACATAGTTGCATAAAAAGCAGGAACGTAACCTGCTGTTTCTGTTGGTAAATAAGGTCTAATATTCCAATAATTTCTATAGCCTCCAGATCTTTTTATTGCTTTAGATACATTTCCTGGTCCTGAGTTATATGCAGCTAAAGCCAAATCCCAATCTCCAAAAATCTTGTATAATTGACTTAAATATTTACAAGCAGCAATGGTTGCTTTTACAGGGTCTTGTCGTTCATCTACATAAGAGCTAACTTTTAAATTAAACTGCACCCCAGTAGCATACATAAATTGCCACAAACCTGTGGCACCTACTCTAGATTTTATTTTGGGTCTTAAAGCAGATTCTACAATAGATAAATATTTCATTTCTAAAGGAATGTCGTATTGATCTAAATACTGCTCAAACATCGGAAAATAATATTTTGCTCTTGCCATTAAAGCAGGATAATATTTTTTTCTGTACAACAAATAACTATTAATTACTTTTTCTAAGGCAGGATTATAAGCCAAATTAAAAGGTGTTCTTTCATTTAATTCAGAAAGTCTTATTTTTAATAAATCAGTTGTTACCGCTGTTTTTACTTCACCAATAACATCTTTATCATTTAATACATATATAAGTGTATCTACTAAAGATGATGTAAATTTTTCTTGAACAATTAAGCTATCTATTTTTTTTAAATCTTCATCTGAAAACAACTCTTCTACATCAGGAGTTTTTATAGAATCTTTTGCTAAAAAAATAGTATCGCTTTGTACTAAAGCTCTTATGGTATCTGAGCTAATATTAATAATACTATCTTTCTTTTTCTGAGAAAACACAGCACTAGTTATTAGCAAAAAGAATATAATTAGTTTTTTCATGGTTTGGTTTTACAAGTCTAATTCTACAGCAATAGGGCAATGGTCTGAATGTTTTGCTTCTGGCAATATATAGGCTCTAGATATACGCTCTTTTAAAGGTTCTGAAACCATTGCATAATCTAAACGCCACCCTTTATTGTTTGCTCTTGCATTTGCTCTATAGCTCCACCAAGAATATTCTTGCTTTTCTTTATTAAGAAATCTAAAACTGTCTACAAATCCATTATTTATAAAGTCTCCAATCCAAGTTCTTTCTTCTGGTAAAAAACCAGATACACCTTTCATTTTT
>CALHCK010000140.1 GCA_937936695.1 uncultured Polaribacter sp. | reverse complement strand
CTAAAACTAAACTTATACTAAATAACTATACTGCAAATATAAGTCTGATTTAAAGGGTATTATTAATATTTCGATTAACGAGTGTTTATACTCGTTTAACAAGTACATCTAATTGTTTAATTAACAACCTAAATCAATTATTAACTCTGTTATCAGTAATTTATCATAAACGATAAATTGTGTTTTCCTCGATATTAAAAAAAGTTATAAACTAAAAAAGCAATCTATAAATACACTGATTTATTGATTGCTTTTTAATAACTAAAACTAAACTTATACTAAACTAACTATACTACAAATATAAGTCTGATTTAAGGCCTATTATTAATATTTCGATTAATGAGTGTTTATACTCGTTTAAAAAACAATTTTCCTAGTTTAAGCTACTATAATAAGTTTAATCGTTTCATTAATTCACCTTTGTTAGATCTACTTATAGGTATAACGCTTTTTTGTATAACTATAGTGTTATCTTCTATATCTACAATTTCTAAAGTATTAATAATATATGAACGGTGTACTCTTATAAAAATTGATTTAGGTAATTTATCTTCAATCTTTTTTAAAGTAGAATGTACTACGTAGTTTTTATTTTGTGTTTTAATACTAATATAATCTCCTTTTGCCTCAACAAAATAAATTTCTGAAACATTAATTTTAACTAACCTCCTATCTACACTTACATATATAAATTTAACCTCCTTTTCTTCGCTTTTAGAAATTTCAACTTTAGGTACCGTTTTTAAATTAACTAATTTTTCTAAAGATTTATTAAATCTTTTTTGAATTATTGGTTTAACAAGGTAATCTACAACACAATCGTACTCAAAAGCTTGTAATGCAAAGTTTTTATCAGATGTTGTTAAAATAATTTTAGGTGGTGATTTTAGAGTTTGAATAAAGTCAAAACCCGAAAATGTTGGCATATGTATATCCAAAAATATTACATCTACCGTATTTGTGTTTAGAAATTTTATAGCTTCTATTGCAGAACTAAACTCCTGTATTACTGATATTTTTTCTGATTTATCGCATAATTGTTTTACAATTAATCTTGCAGTTAAATCATCATCTATTATTATAGAATTCATGCTGTATTAAGGAATGTTATTTACAGCCTAAATATAAGTCTATTTTGTTTAATATTTTTACAAAATCATTATATAATTCTATTTTTCCTTTTTTTAAATCTAATTCAAATAAAGAAGCTTTTTCTAAGTCTTTTTTTAAACCTAAAATACTTATTTTATGCTTAATTTTATGAACATTTACAGAAGCCTCTGCATAGTTCTTAGCTTTAAAATTTTCATTAAATACTTTTAACTCTGCAGGAAATTCACTTTTTAAAACATTTAAAATATTTTGCTCAAATTCTTCATCTCCATCAGATAATTCTCTTATATAATTTAAATTTGGACTCTCCATTATCTGTTATATTAATATAATTAATTGTTAATTAATTTACTTTGCTTCCAGTATTTTAACAATGGTTTTACTTTTTTAGAATATTTAGAATATTGTCCAGGTTTAGTAAAAAAACCGGATATACCTAAATTATAGCATCTCCTTAGCTCTTCATCATCTTCAGAATTAGACATTATTACAACTGGAATGTCTTTAAGTTTTAAGTTTGATTTTATTTTTTCAAGTAATTCAAGTCCATTCATAATTGGCATATGAAGATCTAATACAATAATATTAAACCTGTTTTTTGCATCAACTAAAAAATCTAAGGCTTGTTTACCATTTACAGCTTCTTTTATAGAACAAGAAAAACGAATTTCATCACAAACCCTTTTAAACTTTAATCTTTCTATTGAATCATCATCAATAAGTAATATAGAAAGAGATTTTACCATGTTAAAATTTATTTTAGAAACATTGTAAATATCTTATAAAATATAGTTTTTTAAATAATTTGTTAGATTAGTGGTTACCAATACTCGTTAGGCAACATGTATTATTAGGTTAATATTCTTATATTTTAATTTTTCTGTTGATGTGTTCTTTTAGTGATATAAAAGTTTCTAGCTTAGACACACCAGATATAGACTTTATTTTTAAATCTAATACCTGTATTAAATCCTCATTATCAACACATAATACTTTTATAAAAATTGGAAAATTACCTGTTGTATAATGGCATTCTAAAATTTCTGGAATCTCTTTTAACCTTTTAACAATAGTGGTAACTGCTACAGACGCGTCTAAGTAAACGCTAACAAAAGCAGTAGTAGTAAACCCTAATGTTATTGGATTTAGCATTAAATTATAACCACTTATTAGCTTTGCTTTTTCTAATTTTCTTAATCTTTGATGAATAGCAGCACCAGAAATTCCTATTTCTCTTGCGATGCTAAGTATTGGAGTTCTTGCGTCTTTAAGTAGACTTATAATTATTTTTTTATCAATTCCATCTATTTTCATTTCGCTTCTTTTTTATATAAATATAAAAAAAAGAGAATACATAATATGTATTCTCTTTTTAATATCTATAATAATTAAGCTTGTTATTGCATTTTAAAGTCTTCCATAAACTTTGTTGTATAGTTTCCAGCAACATAATCTGGATGATCCATTAACTGCCTATGAAAAGGAATCGTTGTTTTAACTCCTTCTATTACAAACTCATCTAAAGCTCTTTTCATTTTATTAATTGCTTCTTCTCTTGTTTGAGCCGTTGTAATTAATTTAGCAATCATAGAATCATAGTTAGGAGGAATCATATATCCTGCATATACATGAGTATCTATTCTTACTCCATGCCCTCCTGGAGCATGAAAAGTAGCTATTTTTCCTGGTGCTGGTCTAAAATTATTATGCGGATCTTCAGCATTAATTCTACACTCTATAGAATGCATTTGAGGAAAATAATTTTTTCCTGAAATAGGTACACCAGCTGCTACTAAAATTTGTTCTCTAATTAAATCGTAGTTAACAACTTCTTCTGTAATTGGGTGTTCTACTTGTATACGAGTATTCATTTCCATAAAGTAGAAGTTTCTATGTTTATCTACTAAAAACTCTACAGTACCTGCTCCTTCGTATTTAATATATTCTGCAGCTTTTACTGCAGCTTCTCCCATTCTTTCTCTTAAATCTTCCGTCATAAAAGGAGAAGGGGTTTCTTCTGTTAATTTTTGATGACGTCTTTGTACAGAACAATCTCTTTCTGATAAATGACATGCCTTACCAAAAGAATCTCCAACAATCTGTATTTCAATATGTCTAGGCTCTTCAATAAGCTTTTCCATGTACATATCATCGTTACCAAAAGCAGCTTTACTTTCTTGTCTTGCAGAATCCCAAGCTTCTTTTAAATCTTCGGCTTTCCATACAGCACGCATACCTTTACCACCACCACCTGCAGATGCTTTTAGCATTACTGGATAACCAGTATCTACAGCTAATTGTTCGCACTCTTTAAAATCTTTAATAACCCCTTCACTCCCAGGTACACAAGGCACACCAGCAGCAATCATAGTAGACTTCGCATTTGCTTTGTCTCCCATTTGGTTAATCATTTCTCCTGTAGCTCCAATAAATTTAATATTATGTTCTTCACATAATTTAGAAAATTTAGCATTTTCGGATAAAAAACCATATCCAGGATGAATTGCATCTGCATTTGTTATTTCTGCAGCTGCAATAACGTTAGACATCTTTAAGTAAGAGTCTGAACTTTGAGCTGGCCCAATACAAACTGCTTCGTCTGCAAACCTAACATGTAAACTTTCTGCGTCTGCTGTAGAGTAAACTGCTACAGTTTTAATTCCCATTTCTTTACAGGTTCTTATAACACGTAGTGCTATTTCTCCTCTATTGGCAATTAGTATTTTTTTAAACATAATTGTTAGAATTCGTTTGATTAGTAGAATTAAAAATTATCTTTTTTTCCTAAGAAGGATCTACCAAAAATAATGGTTGGTCAAATTCTACAGGAGTAGAATCATCTACTAATATCTTAACTATCTTACCTGAAATTTCAGATTCTATTTCGTTAAATAACTTCATAGCTTCAATAACACAAACCGTATCTCCTACGCTAATATCTGAACCTACTTCAACAAAATTTGGTTTATCTGGAGCTGGTTTTCTGTAAAAAGTACCAATAATTGGAGATTTTACAGTAATATATTTATCATCACTACTAACAGCAGGTGCAGTTTCTGCAACTGGTGCCGCTGCCTGAGGAGCTGCTGGTGCTACTGCTTGTGGCATTGCCGCCATAGGAGCTGCTTGTACAATAGTAGTTTCAGTTTTTTCAGAACCTGTTTTAATAGTAATTTTTACGTCTTCCATTTCTAACTTAACCTCGCTTGCGCCAGATTTTGCTACAAATTTTATAAGATTTTGAATCTCTTTAATATCCATTTTTCTTAATATTAAATTATTTTTTTTATGAATTGTATGCCCATTTAACAAAAGCGGCTCCCCATGTGAAACCACCTCCAAATGCTGCAAAAACTAAATTATCTCCTTTTTTTAATTGACTTTCATAGTCCGCTAATAATAATGGTAAAGTACCCGATGTAGTGTTTCCGTACTTTTGAATATTCATCATTACTTTTTCAGATGATACTCCAACCCTATTGGCTGTAGCTTCTATAATTCTTTTATTTGCCTGATGTGCAACCAACCACTGAACATCTTGTTCTGTTAAGTTATTTCTTTGCATTATTTTTTCTGCAACACTAGACATGTTAGAAACAGCGTATTTAAATACTGTTTTTCCTTCTTGATAAACAAAGTGTTTTTTACCTGCAACAGTTTCTTCTGTTGTTGGCATCATAGATCCACCTGCTTCTATCCTTAAAAAATCTCTTCCAACACCATCACTTCTTAAGTACTCGTCTTGTAATCCTAATCCTTCATAATTAGGCTCAAACAAAGCTGCTCCAGCCCCATCTCCAAAAATAATACAAGTTGCTCTATCTTTATAATCTATAATAGATGACATTTTATCTGCCCCTATTAAAAGTACTTTTTTGTATCTACCAGATTCTATATAACTAGCAGCTGTAGACATACCGTATAAAAAGCTAGAACAAGCAGCTTGCAAATCGTAACCAAAAGCATTAACAGCACCAATTTCAGAAGCTACATAAGCTGCAGTTGCTGCAACATGCAAATCTGGTGTTGCTGTACCTACTATAACTAGATCTATTTCTTTAGGATCTATATTCGATTTTTGTATTAAGTCTTCAGCAGATTTTATAGCTAAATATGAAGTTCCTAAACCTTTTTCTTTTAAGACTCTTCTTTCTTTAATACCTGTTCTAGTAGTTATCCACTCATCGTTGGTATCTACCATCGTTTCTAACTCTTGATTTGTTAAAACGTATTCAGGAACATATTTCCCTACTGCGGTAATTGCTGCAGTAATTTTAGTCATAATTTTAAGTCGTTTTCTAAATGATTACGAAATTCAAAAATAGTGAAAAATAATTCACA
>CALHCK010000139.1 GCA_937936695.1 uncultured Polaribacter sp. | reverse complement strand
TCTGAATACTGAATTGTAAGCACCCTAAACACAATTGCCATTAAAAAAAACGCAAGAAAAGCCCCTACTATATAGAACCTTGTTAATATGCTTTTTTTATGAGTTGCCAATTTGTTATTATTCTTTAATTATTACTTTTATCTTTTTTGGAGGTGCCTTTAACGGCTCTAAACCTCTTTCTTTTGCTTTTTTCCGTATACTAGATTCCATTTTCATTCTCATTAAAATAGTACCTGTATCTACATACTCTGCCCTTAATTCCCTTTTCCTTTTATTTAATTCAGATATCTGAATTACTTTTTTATCTGCTCTATGCCCACTAGCAATCATGGTTAACAACAACAGAACTACAAATAAAATTATCTTCCAATTTTTTAAAGCGGAACCATCTATAAGAAAACTCCCCCTTAGAAAATCATACAACCCTTTTTTAACCTCAGCCATCTTACTTTTTTAAAGTAGCTATTCTTAACTTAGCGCTTCTTGCCCTATTATTAAGTTTTATCTCTTTAGCATCTGGCACTATCAATTTCCCTACTTTTTGCAACGGCTCATTACTATTACCAAAAACATCTTTTTCTGGCTCTCCCTGAAACAAACCTGTTCTCATAAACCTCTTTACCAACCTATCTTCTAAAGAATGATAAGAAATAACACTCAATCTCCCTTCTTCTTTTAACAACCCAGGCATTTGCTGCAAAAATTCTTTTAAAACATCTAACTCTTCATTTACTTCAATACGAATCGCTTGAAATATTTGTGCGATAATTTTATGCTCTTTTGCTTTTGGCAAATAACGCTGCAAAGCTTTTCGCAACTGATAACTCGTATCAATTCTTTCTATTTGCCTTTTCTCTACTATCGTTTTTGCTATATTCCTAGAATTCCTCAACTCCCCATACAAAAACAATATTTCAGCCAATTTCTCTTCAGAATAGTTTGCAATAATTTCTTTTGCTGATATTTTAGACTTCTGATTCATTCGCATATCCAACTCACCATCAAAACGAGTAGAAAACCCTCTATCCGCCTCATCAAATTGATGAGAAGAAACTCCTAAATCTGCTAAAACTCCATCTACTTTTCTTACCCCATGAAATCTTAAAAACCTACTTATATATCTAAAATTTTCAGGTATTAAAACAAAACGCGAGTCATCTATTACATTTTCTTGCGCATCAGGATCCTGATCAAAACCAAACAACCTCCCTTTATCACCTAATCTACTTAAGATTTCTCTAGAATGTCCACCTCCACCAAAAGTTACATCTACATACACACCGTCTTGCTTAATAGCAAGAGCGTCTACACTTTCCTTTAATAAAACTGGATTATGATAATTCATCAAACTCTATATTTCCCATTACTTCTTCTGCCAAATCTCCAAAATCTTCTGCAGCCTCATTTATCTCTTTCTCGTACTTATCTTTATCCCAAATCTCAATAATATTTACAGATGAAGACATTACAAGCTGTTTTTTAATACCCGCAAACTCAAACAAATCTTTTGGTATTAAAATTCTACCAGAAGCATCTAACTCAACAATTTTTACTCCTGCAGTAAATCTTCTAATAAAATCGTTATTCTTTTTCTTAAACCTATTTAACTTATTAATTTTCTGCATCATAAGATTCCATTCCTCCATTGGATACAACTCTAAACAAGATTGAAAAACAGCTCTCTTAATTACAAAACCTTCTTGTAACACAGGTGCAAGCTGCTTCTTAAAGGCAGATGGCATCATCATCCTTCCTTTAGCATCTGCTTTACACTCGTATGTTCCAATTAAGTTTATCAATTCCAAAAAATAGTTTGCGATATCAAAAATATACAAATTATACCACTTTTTACCACTTTTTACCACTTTGTTAATAAATAACACTTTATCAACAATTCTTTTAGTGGTCTTTGATTTAATTATTTAACACCTCGTTAAATTAAAAACTCATCTATTTCGCAAAAAAGAATTACATTTGCTATTAAGCGAATTGAAAAATCAATGACTGACAAGTTAAAAACTGAAGGAAAATTTACATATGCAGAAGCTGGAGAAGGACCTGCAATCATTGTTTTACATGGTTTAATGGGTGCTTTAAGTAATTTTGGAGCCACTTTTAACGAATTCTCCAACAGCGGATACAATGTTCTTATACCAGAACTACCTCTGTATACATTACCTATGATAAAGACGAATGTTAAAAACTTAGCTAAGTTTTTAAAAGACTTCATGAATCATAAAAACATTGAAAATGCCATTTTAGTAGGTAACTCACTAGGAGGTCATATTTGTTTATATTTTACAAAGCATTATCCAGAAAAGGTAAATGCCTTGGTACTTACAGGAAGTAGCGGTTTGTATGAAAATGCAATGGGTGATAGTTTTCCTAAAAGAGGAGATTATGCATATATGGAACAAAAAGCAAGAGATGTTTTTTATGATCCAGCTATAGCTACTAAAGAATTAGTAGACGATGTTTATAATACTGTAAATGATAGAGTAAAAGCTTTAAAAACGCTTTCTATTGCCAAAAGTGCTATTAGACACAATATGGCTAACGATTTACCTGAAATGCAACAACCAACTTGCTTAATTTGGGGAAAACAAGATAGTGTTACACCTCCTGAAGCAGCAGAAGATTTTCATAAATTATTACCAAATTCGGATCTTTTTTGGATTGATAAATGTGGACATGCCGCAATGATGGAAAGACCTACAGAATTTAATAAAATTCTTAAAGACTGGTTTATATCTAGAAAACTTTAAGTTATGAAAATTAAATCTGCAGAGTTTGTGATGAGCAATAGTAATGTTACTAAAGCTCCTAAAGACAGAATTCCTGAGTATGCTTTTATAGGTAGATCTAATGTAGGAAAATCTTCATTAATTAATATGTTAATGGAGCGTAAAGATCTTGCTAAAATCTCTGGAAAACCAGGTAAGACTCAATTAATTAATCATTTTAAAATAAACGATAGTTGGTTTTTAGTAGATTTACCAGGATACGGTTATGCGCAAGTTTCTAAGAAAAAAAGAACCATTTTTCAATATTTTATAGAAAACTACTTTAAAGAAAGAGAGCAACTTGTTTGTACATTTGTTTTAATAGACTCTAGACATGATCCGCAGAAAATAGATTTAGAGTTTATGCAATTTTTAGGAGAAAATAGAATTCCGTTTTGTATTGTTTTTACAAAAGCAGACAAATTAAGCAGCTCTAAATTAAATAAACAAATTACCTCTTACAAAAAGAAATTACTAAATTCTTGGGAGTCTTTACCAGACTCTTTTATTACTTCATCTTCTAATGGTTTAGGTAGAAAAGAATTTTTAGATTTTATAGGAAGTATTAACCAAGATGTTGCAGAAAGCTTCAAATAATAAAGTTAATACCACCAAAAAAACATAGTAACCGTTTTACCAATGCAATCTAACAAAGAAAATTTACAAATTTTATTTGAAGACAATCATATTGTAGTAGTAAACAAACGTGCTGGAGATATTACTCAGGGAGATAAAACTGGAGACAAGCCTTTAAGTGAAGTTGTAAAAGAGTATATAAAAGACAAATACAACAAACCAGGTAATGTTTTTTTAGGTGTTGTACATAGATTAGACAGACCTACATCTGGTATTATCATTTTTGCAAGAACCTCTAAATCTTTAGAACGTTTAAACAAAATGCTAAGAGATAAAAACATTCACAAAACATATTGGGCCGTAGTAAAAAGTCATCCTGAAAAAAAAGTAGATAGCCTTATTAACTTCTTAAAAAAAGATCCTAAAAAGAATAAGTCTTTTGTATACAAAAAAGAAATTTCTGGAAGTAAAAAAGCTATTTTACATTACAAAACAATAAAAAAACTAGACAATTACTCTTTATTAGAAATTGATTTAGAAACAGGAAGACACCACCAAATTAGAACGCAATTATCTGAAATAGGTCATCCTATTAAAGGCGATTTAAAATATGGTTTTCCAAGAAGCAACAAAGGTGGGAGTATTCATTTACATGCACGAAAAATACAATTTACACACCCTGTAAATAAAGAAGAAATAAAGCTTACTGCACCTACACCTAACGATAGCATTTGGAATGCTTGTAAATAACACCAAATACTTACCAAATTTTAATACCTTATTTTTTGTTTATTTCTAAAAAATAATACCGAATAATAATTTATATTGATATAAAAATCAATTTTTATTCACATATAATTAAACTTAGTTTGTATTTTTGGTAAGCAAAATTTTCTACATGAAAAAAATTCAAAT
>CALHCK010000138.1 GCA_937936695.1 uncultured Polaribacter sp. | reverse complement strand
CATTTACAACATCAGTATCTTCTACAGATAGAGTAGGTGTACCTGTTTGGTAATTTTGTAACGCATTTAAAAGATACGTAGTAGGAGCATTCCAGTTAATAGTAACCTCATTAGAAGCATAAGAGCAATAAGAATCTACATAAGAAGATGCAGGAAAATTGTTAGGATATCCAGGACAATTATCTTGTTGCTCTGGGTTTGGACCACCTGCAACCATACCTGGTATCGGGTTTCTAATTCCGTCTGCTCTAGAAGCTCTGTGGTGTGGGTTTAAAACTCTTTTATCACCAAAACCAGAAACATAACAAAAACCAGTTCCGTTTCTTCCTAATAAATAATCTGTAGCAGTATAAGCAGCGTTTAAAAAAGACACATCTTGTGTAGTTTCAAAAGCTCTTAATAAAATAAAAATTTCGTTAGCAGCAACAGAATTACTTCCCCATGGGTAAGAAGTCATGGTAATATTCATTGCAGAATTATTAACACGATTTTTTAAAGTAGTAGCTTTAGTTAAAAAAGTAGTTTTAAGAGAAGATAAATTTATTCTTCCTTGCAATTCATCTTCTACATTTAACAAAGAAAAAGCACCTAATGTTTCAGAGTTAAACCAAACAGGAGTATCTGCGCTATAACTATTTAAATTAATATCATTTTTATAAGTATCTTCTAAAGTGGTTATAAACAGTTCAGATGCAGCCCAAAAAAATTCGTCAGTAACATTACGATCTCCATATTCTCCCGTAACAACATCAGTCGGATTTCTAAAATAAACCGTTGGGTTACTTTTTGCCCATGCATAAGCTCTTTTAGAAGCATCTAAAAGCTGCTGACTATACCCGGGTTTTTGAGCTTCAAAATCTCTAAAGATTCTAGCGGCAACTGCGGCAACTGCGGCAAAATTTAAAGCAGCTGCAGTAGATTTTTGTACAACAAATCTTTCACTTCTATGGTTTGCAGGTAAAATAGATCCAGAAAATCTTTTTGCTGTTAATTTGTGGTAAACACCACCATCATTAGGATCTTGCATAGCAACCATCCAATCTAAATTCCATATAATTTCATCTAAAATGTCTGGTAATTCATTGGTGTTTTCTGGCAACTCAAAAGATTTATTGTTGTAATACTCTTTGTAATGCTCATAAGCAGCAAGTAAAGTGTATGTAGAAATTCCACTATTAACAACATATTTCCCAAAATCTCCAGCATCGTACCAACCTTTAGGAGCAGAAATTTTTGTGCCAGTGGGTCTGCTAGAAGATGCAGCAGAAGAATGTACAGTAACAGAAGTATCTGGGTGTCCTGCTCTTCTGGCATAAATACCTCCAAATTCTCTTGTTATGGCAGTAGAAGCTCTATTGTAGTAATAATATTTAAAAGTAGCGTTGGCAATATCTTCATAAATTGTATTGCCCACATTAAAATTAATAGTTTCCCCGTCTATTTCAAATCTATAAGTACCTTCTGTATTAACATCAGTAACATCAATGGTAGCAACATATTCTCTAGCATCATTCCAAAATCTTGTATTTGCTGTAGTTCCAGATTTTACAATGTTATTATTCGCGTCATAAATAGTATATGTTTTTGCAGAAAAATTTGAAGCAGAATTGATAGAAATTAGTTTTTGTTTACCAATAAAATATCCTAATTGATTATACCTAATATCAAAATCAGTTAAATTCGATTCGGCTTCTAAAGACTGACCTTTAATAGCGAGTGTAATTAAAAGTAAAACTAGCGAGAATATTGTTTTTTTCATTGTTAATAATTTAGTTAATACATAGTTACTGTAATAACAAATTTAGTTTTTAATACTAAAGGTTACAACTTTTTTAGAATTAATTTAAATTAAGCCAAAAAAATAATTTTTTAATAAATTACTTATTTCCTTTTTTGTGTAATTTTGATATTTAAAATAAAAGGTTATTAATTACATAGACATTATATTACCCATTCCTATACAGAAAACATTTACGTATTCTGTAACCGAAGAAGAAGCTAGTTTTCTAAAAAAGGGAATGAGAGTAGCGGTATCTTTTGGTAAAACAAAAATGTATACAGGTTTGGTTTTTAACATTCATACAAATGCGCCAACGCTGTATGAAGCCAAAGAAATACATCAAATTTTAGATGCCAATCCCGTAGTAAATGAATTGCAATTAAAACATTGGCAATGGATTGCTAATTACTACATGTGTGCTTTAGGCGATGTTTATAGAGCTGCTATGCCTTCTGCTTTTTTGCTAGAAAGCGAAACTGTTATTTATAAAAATGATGCTTTTACAGATGAAAGTGTTTTGTCTGATGATGAGTTCTTGATTTTTGAAGCGTTGCAGCATCAATCACAATTAACAATACATCAAATAATTGCAATTTTAGGCAAAAAAAAAGTAATGCCTATTGTAAATGCATTACTAGAAAAAACGGCAATTACTATAAAAGAAGAAATTTACGAACAATACAAACCTAAGTTAGTAAAATATATTCGTTTACATGAAAGCTATAACTCAGATGATGCTTTAGAAAAGTTACTAGAGCAATTAACCAGAGCAAAAAAACAACGAGAGGCAGTATTATCATTTTTTCAATTATCAGTAACAAAAAAACCTATAAAAGCTAAAGATTTAGAAGAGAAAGCAAACGTATCTTCATCTATATTAAAATCTTTGGTAGACAAAGATATTTTTGAGTTTTACAACATTCAAACAGATAGAATTAGTTTTAAAGGAGATACAAATGATTTAAAAACTTTAAATCAATACCAAGAAAAAGCACTTACAGATATTAAAGAAACATTTGTTAAAAAGGATGTTACTCTTTTGCATGGTGTTACAAGTTCTGGTAAAACAGAAGTATACACAAAACTTATTCAGGATGTTTTAGATTCTGGAAAACAAGTATTGTTTTTACTTCCAGAAATAGCTTTAACAACACAAATTATAACAAGACTACAGTTTTATTTCGGAAATCAGATTTCTGTTTTTCATTCTAAATATTCTGTAAACGAGCGTGTAGAAGTATGGAATAATGTATTAGAAAATAGAAGTAAAGCACAAATTATTTTAGGAGCAAGATCTTCTATTTTTTTACCTTTTAATAATTTAGGTTTAATTGTGGTTGATGAAGAGCACGAAACTTCTTACAAACAATTTGAGCCATCGCCAAGATACAATGCAAGAGATGCTGCTATTGTTTTGGCTAAAATGCACAATGCTAAAATTTTATTAGGTTCTGCAACACCATCTCTTGAAACATTTTTTAATGCCCAACAAAATAAATACGGTCTTGTAATTTTAAATAGAAGACATGGTAATGTGCAATTGCCTAAAATAGAATTGATTGATGTAAAAGAAAAGCATCGAAAAAAAGAAATGACGGGGCATTTTTCTGATAGAATGTTGAAACTAATAACTGAAGCTTTAGAAGAAAAAGAGCAAGTTATTTTGTTTCAGAATAGAAGAGGATATTCGCCTGTTGTAGAGTGTAAAACTTGTGGAGTTTCTCCAGAATGTCCTAATTGCGATGTAACCTTAACTTTTCATAAATTTAGACGAGAACTTCGTTGTCATTATTGTAGTTATCAACGTGCAATGCCAAACAGTTGTGCAGCATGTGGTAGCAATACTTTAGATACCAAAGGATTTGGAACAGAGCAAATAGAATTAGAATTAAAAGAACTTTTTCCGAAACACAATATAGGAAGAATGGATTTAGATACCACACGTGGTAAATACGGTTATCAGAAAATAATTGGTGCTTTTGAAGCCAAAGAAATAGATGTTTTAGTAGGTACACAAATGCTTTCTAAAGGACTAGATTTTGAAAACGTGTCTTTAGTTGGTATATTAAATGCAGATACCATGCTTAATTTTCCGGATTTTAGAGCACACGAACGTGCTTATGACATGATGGTTCAAGTATCGGGTAGGGCAGGACGAAGTAAAAAACAAGGTAATGTAGCTATACAAACTTTTAATCCTTATCATCAAATATTACAACAAGTATCTACTACAGATTATGCAGCAATGTATAAAGAACAGTTGCAAGAGCGTTGGCAATATAAATATCCGCCTTATTTTAGGGTGATAAAAATAACCTTAAAACACAAAGATTTTATAAAGGTTGATAGTGGAATTCAATGGTTATTTAAAGCTTTGTATCGTTCTTTTGGAGAAAATGTTTTAGGGCCTACGGCACCTGCTGTAGGTAGAATAAGGAATCAGTATATTATGAATTTAGTGATTAAAATACCTCCTAAACAGTCTTTAGCAAACACAAAAAATCAAATTACAAAAGTTAAAAACACCTTTGAGGCTGTAAAAGATTTTAGACCAATCCGTTTTATTATTGATGTAGACGCGTATTAGT
>CALHCK010000137.1 GCA_937936695.1 uncultured Polaribacter sp. | reverse complement strand
TGATGTTACTATACCTGAACCAGAATTAGCTGATGATAAATACTTTTTAGCACAACCTAAAATTGTAAGAGACGGTTTTAATAGATTGCGTTGGACTTGGAGGTATGATAATCCTGAGAAATATCAACATAGTTTAAAAGGATATTACAGAATGATTTCTGGTATCGATTTAGAAATCAAAAAAATAAGATCAAAATTAAAACAAAAAGGATTAGACAAAAACACTGTTATAATTGTAATGGGTGATAATGGTTACTTCTTAGGTGAACGTCAGTTTGCTGGAAAATGGTTAATGTATGATAACTCTATTCGTGTCCCATTAATTGTTTTTGATCCTAGAGTTAAAAATCATCAAGATATTGATGACATGGTATTAAATATTGATGTACCACAAACAATTGCTGATTTGGCAGGTGTAAAAGCACCTAAGACTTGGCAAGGTAAAAGTTTAATGCCTTTAGTTAAAAAGGAAACAAATACCATTGCTAGAGATACTATTTTAATAGAGCATATTTGGGATTTTAGCGAAATACCACCAAGTGAAGGTGTTAGAACTAAAGAATGGAAATATTTTAGATATGTAAATAATAAAAATATAGAAGAATTATACAATCTTAAAAAAGATCCTAAAGAAATAAAAAATTTAGTAGGTAAAAGTAAATATAATGATGTTTTAGTTAATTTAAGAGCTAAGACAGAAGAGTTGATTAAAAGGAATAGCAATAAGTACAGAGAGGCTCCAAAAGACTTAACAGTTGAATTAATTAGAGAACCTAGTTCTGAAGTTCAGGTAACTGATTTAAAACCGGAATTTGGATGGACAGTTCCTGAAGGAGCAAAATACCAAAGTGCTTATCAAATTTTAGTTTCTTCTTATCAAGGAGCAATTAATGCAAATAACGGAGATGTTTGGGACAGTCGTAGAGTTGCATCAACAGAATCTACTAATGTAGAGTATAATGGTAAAAAATTAGAAGTTGGTAAAACTTACTACTGGAAAGTTAGAATTTGGGATGAAGCAAACAGACTTGTAGATTATTCTAAACCTCAAAAATTTACTACCGGTAAAAGTGATAGTTACATAACTTCTACAGAAAATAAATTTCAGATTACTAAAGTACATCCAAAAAAATTCGAAAAAAGAGGAAACTTCTATTTTATGGATTTTAACAAAGCTGCATTTGCAACTATGGATTTTACTTATGAAGCAAAAACTCCGCATACTTTAACAATTAGAGTAGCTGAAATGCTTGATGATAAAGGGAATATAAATAGAACACCTCCTAAGAAAAGTAATATCCGTTACCAAGAATTAAAAGTAGATGTAAAACCAGGTGTTACAAAGTATAGAATTCCTGTTCAAACAGATGAAAGAAATACAAGACCGAATCAAGCAATTGCTTTACCTAAAGGTTTTCCTGCTTTAGTGCCATTTAGATATGCAGAAGTAGAAGGTGTTCAAGAAAAAATATCAGCAGATAATTTTGAAAGATTAGCATTTAATACATATTGGGATGAAAAAGCAAGCTCTTTTAGTAGTAATAATAAAACATTAGATCAGATTTGGGATTTGTGTAAATATTCTATAAAAGCAACAACTTTTAATGGGTTGTATGTAGATGGTGATAGAGAGCGTATTCCTTATGAAGCGGATGCGTACTTAAATCAATTAAGTCACTATACAACAGATAGAGAGTATGCTATGGCAAGACGTACTATAGAATACTTTATGAAAAACCCAACATGGCCAACAGAATGGCAACAACATGTTGCATTGTTAATACATGCTGATTACATGTATACAGGTAACACTGAGTTAATAGAACGTTATTATGAAGCCTTAAAACACAAAACTCTTTTTGAATTATCTAATGAAGATGGTTTAATAACTTCTACAAAAGTAGATCAAGAGTTTATGCGTAAACTAGGTTTTAAAGATGGTTATAAAAAACCTTTAACAGATATTGTAGATTGGCCTTCTAAGAATTTTTACGGAAGTAAAACTAAAGGAGAGAGAGATGGATTTGTTTTTAAACCTTACAGTACTGTTATTAATGCTTTTTTCTATGAAAACATGAAAATAATGGCTCAGTTTGCTAAAATTTTAGGGAAAACTCAAGAAGTTTTAGACTTTGAATTAAGAGCTGCAAAAGCTAAGAAAGCTGTAAATGAACAGATGTTTGATAAAAAACGAGGAGTTTATGTAGATGGAATTGGTACAGACCATGCTTCTTTACATGCTAATATGATGCCTTTAGCATTTGGTTTAGTTCCTGAAGAGCATTACCAATCCGTTGTAGAATATGTAAAGTCTAGAGGTATGGCTTGTAGTGTATACGGTGCTCAATTTTTAATGGATGGTTTGTATAATGCAGGAGAAGAAGATTATGCATTAAAATTATTAACAAGCAAAGACAAAAGAAGTTGGTATAACATGATAAGAGAAGGTTCTACTATAACTTTAGAAGCTTGGGGGTATGAGTATAAAGTAAATTTAGATTGGAACCATGCATGGGGAGCTGTACCTGCAAATGTTATTCCTAGAGGATTATGGGGTATTAAACCTAAAACAGCAGGTTATGGTGTAGCTACTATTAAACCTCAGATGAGTAAGCTAAAATCTAGTAAAATAGAAGTTCCAACAGTAAGAGGAGCAATTAAGGCTTCTTACAAATTTAATGGACCTAGATTACAAACTTATGAAATTGAAATACCTGCAAATATGGTAGCAGAATTTTCTTTGAACAATTTAAACGGTAAAGAGTTAAATCATAATGGTGCAAAGGTACCTACCGCATTTAAGGTTATTAGATTAACACCAGGTAAACATACCATACAACTAAAGATAAACTCATTTTAGAAAAAATGAGAAATATTTAACAAAAACCTCTAAAATTTGCTTTATTTCATAATTTTAGAGGTTTTTTTATTTAAAAAAAACAATAAATACTGTAATGTTTTATGATATTGTTAGACTGATATTTAACTAGTCTTTAATTGATTAAGATTGAATAGATTAACTAAAAACACACTAAACAACATGAGAATAACTTTTACTATTTTTTTACTCCTTTTAGGATTACAAATTTCTTCTGCTCAAACAGAGTTAGAAGTTACTTTGGATGAAATGTCACAAGTAACCAATCCTGACGAAGGAGGTTTGTATTTTGCAGGTACAAGAAACGTCAATTTTAGATTTTCCCAAAGAATTTCACCTCACGGAGACTGTGTAGATGTAGTAAACGGATATGCATTTGTTACTTGGTATAAAGGGGGTATGGATAAACGTAACTTAATGTTATCTAGAAAAAATTTAAACGTTGATAACGCTCCATGGGTTACAATAGAATTTCCTCATAAACATGTAGGTCAAGGAGGCGAGCTTTTGAAAGGAACTGGTATTAGAGGAGATTCTCATAATACAGCAGCTATTGGAATTAGCACGATAGATAATACAATACACATTATCTATGACTTACACGCTTACACAAGATCTAATTTACCTAACGATTTCTTTAATTATTCGGTTTCTAAAAAAAATATGGCTTTTGTACCAGATTCGGAGTTTAACTTAAGCATTTTTAATCCTAAAAAGACAGAACTTAAATCGGGTCAAAATTATGAGCGTATGACATATCCTATGCTTCATAGAGCTGCTGATGGTAGTTTAATGGCTAGATACAGAAGAGGAGGATCTGGAAATGGAGATATTTTAATGGCACACTATGATGGTAATACGTGGTCTAACAACTGGCTTTTTCAAGATGGTACGCTGCCTTTACCAAATAGAAATAGTTTATACGGAGGTGAGCGTTTTATAAATGGGAAATTTTATTCAGGTTTTTCTATACGTTATTCTACTAATAACAGCAGTACTTCAAGTAATGGTTTTATGTTTAATAGTGGTTTTTACTACGCGTATACAAACGGTATACCTAGAAATCAAAATACAAGTCAGTGGTTTGATGTAAATGATAATCCGATTTCTTTACCGATTAGGAATAGTTTAAATAAAAGTTCTGAGCCTGTTCAGATTGCAGAGCCTGGAGATGATTTTGGTACAGCAGAAAGACCGTCAACAACTTCAGACCCTTCATGGACAGTGACAGCAAACGGAGCAATCCATTTTATCACTAGAATTGACAGAAGAAATGTACATTATTACAGAGCTCCTGGAGCAACAACATTTTCTAGTAATGTAGGAGGTTTGATTCCTAATCCAGAAGTAAGAGGAGAAATCTATAGTTATGGAAACCATGTATATATGGTAGAATTAATAGG
>CALHCK010000136.1 GCA_937936695.1 uncultured Polaribacter sp. | reverse complement strand
CAATAATGCCATTACAAGAGTTGATTTAGGATACAGCCCTGTAAATGTAACTACAGACGGGTTAGAACTTTTTGCTATAGGTACAAACAGTAAAGAGGTAAGTATTTTAAATCCGTCTAATAATAATATAACTTCTATAACTGTAAATGCTATAGAGCAGGCAAGAGGTGTTGCAGCAAGTAAAGATTATATAGTAGTAGCAGATCGTAATAAAGGTCTTATTGTTGTAAATCGTTAAAAATATATTGTTTTAAAGTACTCTTTTAATAATTTAAAGTTCCTTATTTTTACAATTAAAATAGCGACTAACAATTTATGGAAGACCTTTACAAAACAATAGAAACTCCTTCTACAGAAACACTGTTTAAAGAAAAAGGATCTAAGTTTTTTGGGTATACTTTTCCTGTTGCATCAGAAAATGATGTAAAAGATTGTTTGGAGATATTAAAGAAAAAACATCACACAGCTCGTCATATATGCTATGCTTATCAATTAGGGATAGAAAAAATTAAATTTAGAGCGAATGATGATGGAGAGCCTAACAATTCTGCAGGCTTGCCAATTTATGGTCAAATACAATCGTTTAACGTAACCAATGTTTTAGTAGTTTCTGTGCGTTATTTTGGAGGGACAAAACTAGGAGTTGGAGGCTTAATAACTGCATACAAAACTTCTGCTCAGTTAGCTTTAGAAGCTTCAATCATTTTAGAAAAAACAATCAATATTCAATATCAATTAATCTTTAATTATGATTTAATGAATGCAGTGCAAAGAATCATCAAAGAAAAAAATATAGATATTATTAAACAGCAATTAGAAATGAATTGTTTATATGTTATTTCTGTAAGAAAAAAAGAAGCAGCTGCCATTTATAAAATTTTTGATAATCTGTATAAAGTTGAAATTAAAAAAACAGCATAATTATATAGTGCATATTTTAATAAAATAGTAATAATGAAAATAGTAGTTTTAGATGGATTTACTTTAAATCCGGGTGATATTAGTTGGAGTACTTTAGAAGCGTTAGGAGAGCTTACTGTTTTTGATAGAACAAATTATGATACTAAAAGTATTATAAAAAACATAGAAGATGCATCTATTGTTTTTACAAATAAAACACCTTTAACTAAAGAAGTTTTAGAGCAAGTTCCTTCAGTTAAATATATTGGTGTTTTAGCAACAGGATATAATGTTGTTGATATTGCAGCAGCTACTAAACAAAATATAACTGTTACAAATATTCCTGATTATAGTTCTGGTGCAGTTGCACAATTTACAATGGCTTTGTTATTAGAGTTGTGTCATCATATAGGAGCACACAATGCATCTGTAAAAAATGGAGATTGGGTACAAAGTAAAGATTTTAGTTATTGGAACAGTCCGCTTATAGAATTGTCAGGTAAAACTATAGGACTTATAGGTTTTGGGAAAATAGGAAAAGCAACTGCAAAATTAGCAACTGCTTTTGGTTTAAAAGTGTTGGTGTATTCTAGAACAGTATATACAGAGTTTATAAGTGATTCACTTCAGTTTGTTTCTTTAGATAAATTGTTGCAAGAATCCGATTTTGTGACTCTTCATTGTCCGTTAACTAAAGAAACAGAAGGTATCATAAATACAGATACTATTGCTAAAATGAAAAAAACAGCAATGCTAATAAATACCTCAAGAGGTCCTTTGGTTATAGAAAAAGATTTGGCAGTAGCATTGCAAAAAGGTGAAATAACAGCTGCTGCTGTAGATGTAGTATCACAAGAACCTATGCAAAAAAATAATTTATTATTAAATTGTAAAAACTGTATTATTACCCCTCATATTGCATGGGCATCAAAAGAAGCTAGGGTGCGTTTAATGGGTGCTGCTGTGGAAAACTTAAAAGCTTTTGTAAAAGAGAAACCTATTAATGTGGTAAATTAAATAGTATTTTTATTCTCATAAATATATTTTCTACGCTTAGAAGCAATAATTGCCAAAAGGTTGAGGTAAGAGACCTTTTGACAATTGTTAATTACTTTTTTAATAACCCAATCCTTTTAACAAATAGTCCGGACACCGGGTAGGTTTCATGTTATCTTTATTTAAAAAAGCTAAAGTTGTATTTGCTTTACAAATTAATTCGTTGTGTTGATTTGTAATCTCGTAATCAAACTCAATTTTTACAAGTGGCTTTTTCTTTAAAATAGTTTTTATGGTTAATACATCGTCGTAGAGGGCAGGTTTAATAAAGTTACAATTTAAAGAGATAACAGGTAACATTATTCCCTTGATTTCCATATCTTTGTAAGTAACACCTAAAGAGCGTAACCATTCAGTTCTTCCAATTTCGAAAAACTGAGCGTAGTTTCCGTGATAAACAACCCCCATCTGATCGGTTTCTGAATATCTAATTCTTGTTTTTGTTAATGAATATTTCAAATTATTTTTTAATAAATTTATAAGGCATTCTACGTAAAAAATAATTAATAATCAATAGCAAATACATTTTTTTATGCTGAATTTTATTCACACTTTTGTATAACCTTAGGAAGGGTCTTACAAAGATTGTCCAGAACAAATATATAAACTTTTAAATTTACTTTACTTACATGACTGTAACTGCTGAATCGGTTTGGAATGAATGCTTGACTTTTATAAAAGACAACATTAAGCCACAAGCTTATAAGACTTGGTTTGAGCCAATTAGGCCAGTAAAGTTATCTGGAGAGGCATTAACAATACAAGTGCCTAGTAAGTTTTTTTACGAGTGGTTAGAAGAGCATTATATCAAGCTGTTACGTGTTGCTTTGGTAAGGCAATTGGGTAATGATGCAAAGTTAGTTTATGATGTAAAAATGGAAAACAATTACAGCAGTAATAGACCGCAAATTGTTAAAATTCCGAGTTCTAATAGAAACCCTTTAAAACCACAAAAAGTTACTGTTCCTTTAGAGGCTAATAAAAGAGAATTAAGAAATCCGTTTGTAATTCCTGGATTACAAAAAGTTAAGATAGAATCTCAATTAAATCCTAATTATAGTTTTGTTAATTTTGTGGAAGGAGATTCTAATAGATTGGCACGTTCTGCGGGTATGGCTGTAGCTAATAAACCAGGAGGTACTTCTTTTAATCCTTTATTAATTTATGGAGGTGTTGGTTTGGGTAAAACTCATTTAGCGCATGCTATTGGAGTAGATATTAAAGACAAATATCCAGACAAAACAGTATTATATATTTCATCAGAAAAATTTACACAACAATTTATAGATTCTGTAAAATCGAACACTAGAAACGATTTTATTCATTTTTATCAAATGATAGATGTGTTAATAATAGATGATGTACAATTCTTATCAGGTAAAACAGGTACTCAAGACGTGTTTTTTCACATATTTAATCACTTACACCAAAATGGGAAACAGGTTATTTTAACTTCGGATAAAGCACCTGTAGATATGCAAGATATAGAACAACGTTTATTATCTCGTTTTAAATGGGGGCTTTCAGCAGAGTTACAATCACCAGATTATGAAACACGAATTTCTATCTTGCAAAATAAATTGTACAGAGATGGTGTTGAAATGCCAGAAGAAATTGTAGAGTATATCGCTAAAAATATCAAATCTAATGTAAGAGAGTTAGAAGGGGTTATTATTTCTATGATTGCTCAAGCATCTTTTAATAGAAGAGAGTTTTCTTTAGAACTGGCGAAACAAATTGTAGATAAATTTGTGAAAAACACTAAGAAAGAAGTTTCTATAGATTTTATTCAAAAAGAAGTTTCTAAGTATTTTGATATGGATGTAGCTACATTACAATCTAAAACACGTAAGCGTCATATTGTTCAGGCAAGACAGTTGGCAATGTATTTTGCTAAAAGGTTAACAAAAACGTCTTTAGCTAGTATTGGTAACCAAATAGGGCAAAGAGACCACGCTACTGTATTACACGCTTGCAAAACCGTAGATAACTTAACAGAAACGGATAAGCAGTTTAAAAAATATGTAGAAGACTTAACTAAAAAGTTAACGTTTTAAGCAATACATATTATTTCTAGATATTTTTTTAAGGTAAAATAGTTTCTTATTTTTAACCAAAATTATTGGTATGAAAAAAGTTTTAATGGTTTGCTTAGGAAATATTTGCAGATCTCCGTTAGCACAAGGTATTTTAGAATCTAAGGCATCTAAAAACGTGTATGTAGATTCGGCAGGAACAGCAGCTTATCATCAAGGAAATTTACCAGATAAAAGATCTGTAGAAGTTGCTGCTAAATATGGTTTAGACATTACTAACCAAAGAGCACGAAAATTTAAAAAAGAAGATTTTGATACTTTTGACGTAATATATGTTATGGATGAAAGTAATCTTGCTGATATACTTCTATTGGCTAGAAACAACCAAGATCAACAAAAAGTAAAGCTTATTCTTAACGAAATACACCCAGATAAAAATCAAAGTGTTCCAGACCCTTATTATGGAGGAGACAGTGGTTTTGAAAATGTGTATAAAATGTTAGATGAAG
>CALHCK010000135.1 GCA_937936695.1 uncultured Polaribacter sp. | reverse complement strand
TATTTGTATAAAATTTTTAAACTAACAAATGCAATTAAAATGGCAGTTGCTTTTTTTAGTTGAATAGGAGAAAAGTAATTATTGCTGATTCTACTACCTATTTGCCCTCCAATAAAAACAGTAATAAGTAAAATACCTGTTAAATTCCAGTCTATAATAAAATTAGGATTTGCATATTGCCCTACTAAACCAGCTATAGAGTTTACTAAAATAAAAAAGCTAGCAGTAGCCGCAATTTTTTTAGGAGTATCCCAATTTGTTAAATGTAATAAAGGAGCTAAAAAAATACCCCCACCAATACCAACCATACCAGAAATAAAACCAATAATTCCACCAAAAAATGCATTTTTTTTAAAATATGCAGATTGAGGTTGATCATTTTTAGAAATTATTTTTTTAGAAACCCACATAGTAATTGCAGCAAATAAAAGTGTAATACCTAATAAAATAAAAAAGAAATGTTCACTTATTTTTAATTTACCACCTAAAAAAGATAAAGGAATACTAAATAAAATAAGGGGTGTTATTTTGCGCCAATGAATTTTTTTTTGTTGATAAAATAAAAGTACGTTACCAGATACTACAGCAATGTTACAAAGTAACGCAGTGGCTCTAATTTGTGTAAAAGCGATACTTGTTAAAGCTAGAATTGCTAAATAGCTAGAGCCACCACCAAAACCAACAGAAGAGTACAAAATGGCAACTATAAAAAAAAATAAAATAATATGCCAATTCGTAAAAATAGATTCAAAAATGATTTGAATGTTCATAAAGCAAATATAATTTTCTATTTTTAGAAAATATTAGAATCAACCAAACTTATTTATGAGTAATTATCACATTAAACATTTAGAAGAATATTATCAGGTTTACAGAAAATCTATAAGAGAACCAGAAAATTTTTGGGAAGAAATAGCAGAGGAACATTTTGTATGGCGAAAAAAATGGGATAAAGTATTAGAATGGGATTTTTCTAAGCCAGAAATAAAATGGTTTCAAGGTGCTAAATTAAATATAACAGAAAATTGTATTGATAGACATTTGGCTACAAGAGGAGATAAAACTGCTATTCTGTTTGAACCAAATGATACTAATGAATCTGCAGAACATATTACTTACAAACAATTATCTGAAAGAGTTAATAGGTTTGCAAACGTTTTAAAAGCAAATAATATAGGTAAAGGAGATAGAGTTTGCATTTATGTACCTATGATTCCTGAACTAGCAATTGCAACTTTAGCTTGTGCAAGAATAGGAGCAATACATTCTGTAGTTTTTGCTGGTTTTTCTGCCTCTGCCTTGGCTACAAGAATAAATGATTCAGATTGTAAAATGGTAATTACCGCAGATGGATCATACAGAGGAGCTAAAACAATAGATTTAAAAGGTATTGTAGATGAAGCTTTAGAAAGTTGCAATTCTGTAAAAACTGTTTTGGTAGCAAAAAGAATTGATTCAGACATTTTAATGAAAGAAGGACGAGATCAATGGTTACAACCTTTGCTAGATAGTGCCTCTTCTGTTTGTGAAGCAGAAATAATGAATGCAGAAGATCCGTTATTTATATTATACACATCTGGGTCTACAGGTATGCCAAAAGGTATGGTACATACCACAGCAGGTTATATGGTATATGCTGCTTATACTTTTAAAAATGCATTTCAGTACAGAGAAAACGATGTGTACTGGTGTACTGCCGATATTGGTTGGATTACAGGACACTCTTACATTGTATATGGTCCGTTAGCAAACGGTGCTACAACAGTATTATTTGAAGGTGTACCAAGTTACCCTAATTTTGGTCGCTTTTGGGAAATAGTAGAAAAACATAAAATAAATCAATTTTACACAGCGCCAACAGCCATAAGAGCTCTGGCAAAACATGGTACAGAATTAGTAGATAAATATGATTTATCATCTTTAAAAGTATTAGGTTCTGTAGGAGAACCTATTAACGAAGAAGCGTGGCATTGGTATAATGACAATGTAGGTAAAAAGAAAAGTCCGATTATAGATACTTGGTGGCAAACAGAAACAGGAGGTATGATGATTACACCAATACCTTATGTAACACCAACAAAGCCAACATATGCAACGTTACCTTTTATAGGAATTCAACCTTGTTTAATGGATGAAAATGGAAATGAGTTAAAAGGCAATCAAGTAGAAGGAAGGTTGTGTATAAAATTTCCGTGGCCAAGTATGGCAAGAACTATTTGGGGAAATCATAAACGTTATAAAGAAACCTATTTTTCGGCTTTTAAAAATAATTATTTTACTGGTGATGGGGCTTTACGAGATGAAGTAGGTTATTACCGAATTACGGGTAGAGTAGACGATGTTATTATTGTTTCTGGACATAATTTAGGAACCGCTCCTATAGAAGATGCTATTAACGAACATCAAGCAGTAGCAGAATCTGCTATTGTAGGTTTTCCGCACGATATAAAAGGAAGCGCTTTGTATGGTTATATTACTTTAAAAGATTCTGGAGAAAGTAGAAAGCATGATAACCTACGTAAAGAGATCAATCAATTAATTTCAGACAGAATAGGTCCGATTGCTAAGCTAGATAAAATTCAGTTTACTAATGGTTTACCAAAAACAAGATCAGGTAAAATAATGAGACGTATTTTACGTAAAATTGCTGCTAACGAAATGGATAATTTAGGTGATGTATCTACACTTTTAAATCCTGAAGTAGTGCAAGATATTATTGATCATGTGGTGTAAATACAGTAAAATAGACATTAAAATAAAAAAGAGACCTGATTAGGTCTCTTTTTTGTTAGTAATAAGTATTCTATTTAATTGTTTGTACGTTATTGGTATTACTTATTTTTGTTTTAAATATCTACATTAAATTATGCGCCATTTAGCAAAATCATCAACAAGTAAATCTAAACCAAAAGTAACTTTAAAACATGCTTTTAAAACTATTATTTGGCCAAAGAGAAAATTAGTATTTATAGGTTTATTTTTAATTGTAATTAGAGGTTTAGCTGGTTTGGTATTGCCTTGGCAAAGTAAATTATTGTTAGATGATGTTGTGCCAAATAAAGATTATAAAGGATTGTGCATGTTAATAGCAATAGTAATTGCAGCAATAACTATACAAGCAGCTACATCATTTTTATTAACCCGCATATTAAGTATACAAGCACAATATTTAATAAGAGAATTACGAGTACAAGTACAAAAAAAGGTATTAGCATTACCTA
>CALHCK010000134.1 GCA_937936695.1 uncultured Polaribacter sp. | reverse complement strand
TTGTAATCGCTTTCATTTCTTTGTACTACAACACCTGTAACCATTATAACAGTTTCTGCTTTTAATTTTACAAGCTCATCTAAATTAGGAAATGTTTCTCTACTTAAACGTACTTGTAATATTTGGTTGCTAGAATCTCTTAAATCTATAAAAATTAACTCTCCGTGGTCTCTTACACTTGCTACCCAACCAGATAATGTTACTTCTGTATTTATTAAAGCTTCAGATAATTGTGATATCTTATGAGTTCTGTACTCATCTTTAATTACAATAGGTATTTCTGGCAACACCTCTTCTTCTGTTTTTGCCTTGGTTTTATCTGCATTTAATACTTCTTTACCCGAATTAGACGCAGCATCTGTAGCTTTAGATGCACCAGAAAGATTGTCTAAAATTTCTTGCCTAATAACTTTACCAGAAGCTCCTTTACCAATAATAGCAATAACTTTACCCACCAAAATACCTGCTTTACCTTGGTTTCCTGCTTTTATATCTTTAGCAATAGCATCGTTTTCTTGTATAACTTTTAAAACAGCATCTTTAATTTTATCTTCAGAAATAGTATTTTCTTCAAAATACTTTTTATAATCAAAATTTACATCTTTTAAATAAGAAGCAATTGCATTCTGAACTAAAACAGCCGTAATTTTACCTGCTTTAAACAATTTAAAAATTGCAATGATATCTTTAATATCATGAATCTCTTTATACTGTTCTGCTCCAAGATTATTTACTAGCGTTTTCGCTACAAAAGAAGCATCTTTTATAGTATTATTAATTGTAACAAACGTTTCTGAACGTAAAGAATCTGCAGTAAAAAACTTAGCATCTTGTGGTAAAACGCCTCCTTTTATTAAAATAGATTCTACTGCAAATGGTAAAGAACTAATATCTACATCAATACTTTCTACAACCTGCTTTATACTAACAAATGGTAAATCTGGTTCAGATATAAAACGATAATCTGCCTCAAACTCTTTTTTACGCATTGTTTTAGTTTGCTTTAAATCTGCATCCCACAATACGGTAGTTTGGTCTGGTCTAAAATCTTTATGCTCTATAAAATAATTTAATTGCTTTTCTATTTCTTCCTTTAAAGCATCTACCATAAACTTAAAAGAATTTAAGTTTTTGATTTCTGTTCTTGGGTTTAACGCATCACTATTTATTTTTCTTAAAGAAACAGACACATCCGATTTAAACTCTCCTTTTTCTAAGTTTGCTTCAGAAATTTTTAAATTCTGTACAATTCTTTGAATATATTGTGCATAAATAGAGGCATCTTCTATATTACGAATACATGGTTCTGTTACAATTTCTATAAGCGGTACTCCTGCTTTATTAAAATCTACCAAAGATATTTTTTTCTCATGCATCAATTTTGCAGCATCCTCTTCTATATGAACTTGTGTTAAATCTACAGTAAACTGAGATCCATCATTTCTATAACAAGAAACTTGTCCGTCTGGAATTACAGGATTATGAAATTGCGTAATTTGTATATTCTTTGGATTATCTGGATACTCATAATGCTTTCTATCCCAAGAAATAACTTCGTTAGAAAAAGAAGAGCTAACAGCTTTACCAAAGTAAATAGCTTTTGTAATTGCCTCTTTATTAATAGAAGGTAACACCCCCATTTGTCCTGTACATACAGAACATATATTTTTATTAGGTTGTTCTATTTCTTGATTTGCACAAGAACAAAACAATTTAGTATTGGTATTTAAACGAACGTGAGTTTCTAAACCAATAACCAATTCTAATTCGTGCTTTTTTAACAGCTCATTTAATTGTTCTAGTTCCATTATATTGTATCTTTTAAGAAGTTTGCAAACTTCAAAACAAGTTCATCGTTATTTTTTGCTGCCGTAATTTGTAATCCTGTTGCAGTCCCCTGTGGTACTGTTAATGTTGGTAACTGTCCTAAGCTAAAACCTACCGTATATGCATCTGATAAATACATTGCTAAAGGATCTTTTAAACTATCGCCAATTTTAGGTGGTAAACTAGGTGTTACTGGCGATAAAATAATAGCTACTTCTTTAAAATCTTTTTCAAAGTTGTTACTTATTTGATCTCTTAAATTTAATCCTTTTAAATAAATTTCATCAGAAAAACCTTGAGACAATACTTGGTTACCTCCTACTATTCTACGTTTAGTTTCTTCAGAAAAATTTTCTGATCTAGTTATAGAATATGTATCTTTTAAATTAGCTCCTTCTATTCTATTTCCATAATTAGTACCATCAAGTCTAGATAAATTAGAAGCGGTTTCTGCCATTGCTAATGTATAATAAGTAGACACTAAAGTATCCGCTTCAAAAAAATCTAACTCTTTTACTTCAATTCCTTTGGCTTTTATTTTTTCTACTGCTGCTAAAAAATCTGCTTTTATTTGTGCGTCAATAGCATCACTTTCTATAAAGTTTTTAAAATATCCTATTGTTTTTATTTCTTCGGATGCTGTAACAGCTTCATCAGAAATTATTTCAGATTCATACGTAGTTTGATCTTTTACATCTTTACCACTCATTGCATTTAAAACAATTCTTATATCTTCTATAGATTTTGCTATTGGCCCTACACAATCTGTAGATGATGCATAAGCCATTAATCCGTATCTAGATATTCTACCATAAGTTGGTTTTAATCCGTATACATTATTGTACCCTGCTGGCTGACGTATAGATCCTCCGGTATCTCCTCCAATAGAAAAAGCGGTGTAATCTTTTGCTACGTTTACTGCAGATCCTCCACTAGATCCTCCTCCAACTAAAGCTGGATTTACAGCATTTTTTACAGCTCCAAAAATGGTATTTTCAGAAGAAGACCCATGCCCAAAGCTATCACAATTTTCTTTTACTAAAGGTATTGCTCCTGCGTCTAATAATTTTTGTATTGCTGTTGCTGTGTAAGAAGATTTGTACTTTTTTAGCAAATCTGAACTTGCTGTTGTATACGTACCTTGTACCATGTATACATCTTTAATCCCAAAAGGAATTCCTTCTAACAGACCTATTTCTTTTCCTTCATTTAATTTAGCATCTACTTTAGCTGCTAATTCTAAAGCGGTATCTTCTAAAAGAGCATTAACAGTATTGTTATCATTAGACTTTAATAAATCTAACCTGTCTTGTATTAACTTGGTGCAAGTTATTTCTTTATTCATCAATTTTTGATGAATTTTGTGTATCTGAGACTCCATAATTATTCTTCTATTACTTTAGTAACCACTAAATAGCCATTTTTTTCTTTCGGGAAATTTTCTATAATAATTTCTTTTTCTGCCAAAGGACTATCTATTACAACATCTTCTCTTAAATCATCTAAAGACAACGCATTATTTTTAACACTTAAAGAATTACTATTTGTTGTATTGGCATTTTTAATGACCTCAAATAACTTATCTACAGTTTCAGATGACTGTGCTCCTTTAATACTAGACAACACGTCTACTGTCATTATTTTACTCATCTCTTTATTTTTAAATTAAAAAAAAAGCCTTCCAGAATCTGGAAGGCTTTATATATTTTTAATAATAACCTTCCAATCCTAACAATTAGGATTATTGAAATTATTATTGTTATTATTATTTATCATAATTAAGCATCAAATATATGTAGAATTCTCTTGATATAATACAATTATTTAAAACATCTTATTATTTTACGAATATGATAATTACAACTCATATTTCTTTAATATTCTTTTATTTTTTAAATTGATTTCATAAAACTCTATAAATCAATCTTTAAATAAAACGTTATACAAAGAAAACAACATGCAGTATATCTACAAAAAATTTGCTTTTATTTCTAAAAACAACAAATAAGTAGTTGTTTTTAGAAATTTAGCAGTTTTAAAACATCAAAAATAAGACACTATCTCTTTTAATTTTTAAAAGTCAATTTCAAAAACCCTTAAAATCTATTTTAAAGCACTTTTTAAGCGATTTAAAGCATTTTTAAAATTTTAGATATTTTACATAAAAACACCTTAAAAACCTTGTTTTTATTTATATTTGAAAAGATGTATGTATCATACTTCTATCAAGAAAAATAAAACGTAACTTATAAATAATGAGCGAAGAAAAAAAACACAGTTATGATGCTTCCAGTATTCAGGCATTAGAAGGAATGGAGCACGTAAGAATGCGACCTTCTATGTACATTGGAGATGTTGGAGTGCGTGGTTTACACCATTTGGTATACGAAGTTGTAGACAACTCTATTGATGAAGCTTTAGGTGGGCATTGTGACACTATTGACGTTACTATTAACGAAGACAATTCTATTACAACAAAAGATAACGGTCGTGGTATTCCTGTTGGAATTCATAAAAAAGAAGGTGTTTCTGCTTTACAAGTTGTAATGACTAAGATTGGTGCCGGTGGTAAGTTTGACAAAGATTCTTATAAGGTGTCTGGAGGATTACACGGTGTTGGGGTAAGTTGTGTTAACGCATTATCAGACCATTTAACAGCTACTGTTCATAAAGAAGGAAAAATTTGGCAGCAAGAATACAAAAGAGGTAAAACAGAATATCCTGTTAAAACAATTGGAGAAACTGATTTTACAGGTACTATTGTTACATTTTTACCAGACAAATCTATTTTTCAGCAAACTACAGAATATAATTACGAAACTCTTGCTACTAGAATGCGAGAGTTGGCGTACTTAAATAAAGGTATTACAATTACATTAACAGATAGAAGAGAGCAAGATGATGAAGGTA
This sequence comes from uncultured Polaribacter sp., assembly GCA_937936695.1. Classification (GTDB taxonomy): domain Bacteria; phylum Bacteroidota; class Bacteroidia; order Flavobacteriales; family Flavobacteriaceae; genus Polaribacter. Next base: position 5,216 of record CALHCK010000134.1, on the reverse strand, counting down.
ACTTTATTTCTGAAGTGTTTCATTCTACAGAAGGTTTGTCTGAATTTGTTAAGTATTTAGATTCTACTAGAGAGCAATTAACCGCTGGTGTTATTGCTATGGAAGGTGAAAAAAATGGTATTCCGGTAGAAGTTGCCATGGTTTACAATACTTCTTATTCAGAAAATTTACATTCTTACGTTAATAATATTAACACCCATGAAGGAGGAACACATTTATCTGGTTTTAGACGTGGTTTAACACATACGTTAAAAAAATATGCAGATGAATCTGGGTTGCTAAAAAATGTAAAGTTTGAAATTGCTGGTGATGACTTTAGAGAGGGATTAACAGCTATTGTTTCTGTTAAGGTTGCAGAACCTCAGTTTGAGGGACAAACAAAAACAAAACTTGGTAATAGAGAAGTAAGTTCTGCTGTATCTCAAGCAGTAGCACAAATGCTTACCGATTATTTAGAAGAAAACCCTAATGATGCTAAAACCATTGTTCAAAAAGTAATACTTGCCGCACAAGCACGTCATGCAGCACGTAAAGCCAGAGAAATGGTACAGCGTAAAACAGTAATGTCTATTGGTGGTTTACCTGGTAAATTATCTGACTGTTCTGAAACAGACCCTGCACAATGTGAAATATTTTTAGTTGAGGGAGATTCTGCAGGTGGTACTGCAAAACAAGGAAGAGATCGTAATTTCCAGGCTATTCTTCCGCTTCGTGGTAAAATCTTAAATGTTGAAAAAGCAATGCAACATAAGGTTTTTGAAAACGAGGAGATTAAAAACATGTTTACCGCACTTGGGGTTACTATTGGTACAGAAGATGATCCTAGAGCTTTAAATTTATCTAAAGTGCGTTACCATAAAGTAGTTATTATGTGTGATGCCGATGTAGATGGATCGCATATTGCTACCTTAATTTTAACATTTTTCTTTAGATATATGAGAGAAATGGTAGAGCAAGGGTATATTTATATTGCTACCCCTCCTTTATACTTGGTTAAAAAAGGACAAAAAAGAGAATATGCTTGGGATGACAATCAACGTGATTTAATTGCTCAAAAATTAGGAGGAAGTGTAACCATACAAAGATATAAAGGTCTTGGAGAGATGAACGCAGAACAATTGTGGGACACTACAATGAACCCTGAATTTAGAACTTTACGTAAAGTTGTTATAGATAGCGGAACAGAAGCTGACAGAGTATTTTCTATGCTAATGGGAGACGAAGTACCTCCGCGTAGAGATTTTATTGAACGTAATGCAAAATATGCAAATATAGATGCTTAAGAAGCATTCTTTATTTTAAAATAGTTTACTATAAAATCCTTGTACTAAACACACCAAAAATACTTTTCTGATGTGTTTAGTACAAGGATTTCTTATTTCTAAATAACAAGTTTGTAGTATTGATAGAACAAAAAAATACCCATATATAGGTATTGTTTCGCTTAAAAACAATAAATAATTTTGGTGCAAATTTTTTGTTAAACAATAAAAACAACATTTTATGAAGAAATTACTGCTATTATTAGCTTTAACCTTATGGTACCACTCCTACCATGCACAAACCACCTACACAGTTAAAGATACAGATGTTACAATAGTAAACGGGTCTATAACATCATATCAAGGCCCTACAAATGTTTCTTTAATTATCCCTAATATTTTACAAGATGAAAATATTACAAGTATAGGAATAAATGTTTTCATCAACAAGAGACTTTCGTCTGTTACTTTACCTAATTCTATAATTACCATAGGTAACAGCGCTTTTGCAGGCAACCAACTAACACAAATTAACATACCTAATTCTGTAACTACTATTGGTACTAACGCTTTTGCAAACAACACTATAGAAGAAGTAAATATTAACACTAAAAATATACCACAGGATCTATTTTTTAATTTTAGATCTATTACTAAACTTACATTAGGAGACAGGGTAGAAACAATTGGTGATAGGGCTTTTCAGAATAACCAACTAACACAAATTAATATACCTAATACCGTAACAGCTATTGGTAATAACACTTTTTCAGAAAACCAACTAACACAAATTAATATACCCAATTCTGTAACTTCTATTGGTAATGGTGCTTTCGTTAACAACAAACTAACACAAATTAATATACCTAATACTGTAACTACTATTGGTAGTTTTGCTTTTCAAAGCAACCAACTAACACAAATTAATATACCTAACTCTGTAATTACTATTGGTTTTAACAGTTTCGCAAACAACCCTATAAAGGAAGCTAATATTAACAGTAGAATTATACCTCAAAATATGTTTAAAAATTTTAAATCTATCACTAAACTCACATTAGGTGACAATTTAGAAATAATTGGTGTAGATGCATTTACAAACAACCCTATAGAGGAAGTAAGTATTAATACTAAAAATATACCACGAGATCTATTTAATGGTTTTGGTTCTATATCTAAACTTACATTAGGAGACAAAGTAGAAACAATCGGTGTAAATGCTTTTGAAAATAATCCTATAGAAGAAGTAAATATTAACACTAAAATTATACTACGTAATTTATTTTTTAATTTTAGTTCTATCACTAAACTTACATTAGGAAACAAGGTAGAAACAATTAGTGACGGTGCTTTTGCAAACAACCAACTAACACAAATTAACATACCTAATTCTGTAACTACTATTGGTAATAGCGCTTTTGAAAACAACCAACTAACTCAAATTAATATACCTAATTCTGTAACTACTATTGGTAATAGCGCTTTTGAAAACAACCAACTAACCCAAATTAATATACCTAATTCTATAACTACAATTAGTGCAAACATTTTTGCTAATAACAAATTAACACAAATTACCTTACCCGAATCTATTACCTCTATTGGCAGTAATGCTTTTTTAAACAATAATTTACCTGAAGTTAAACTACCTATATCAATAGAAAAAATTGAGGAACGTGCTTTTAAAAATAATCTTTTAACAAAATTTACTTTACCTACAAAAAAACGCTACAATATATTTTGGAACAACAGAACTATAAAAGGAGGCGCAACTGTTAGCAATTTAGATATTAATTATACCAGAACAAGTATATCTTTAGCCGAAGATGGTTTATATGTAGGGGTAGTAGGGTTTAACGGAAGCTTAAACACCTCAGAAAGCATTGCTACTGAAGGCATGTTACGTTTAAATAACAATAGAGAAAACGCTAATAAAATTACACGCTTTATACAAAACTTAAGACAAGCCGATAACACAGCCCTATATAGCGCTATGGGTAAAAGTATTAACATACTAGAAACTACAAGTACACCAGTTTTAGACGAGGTTTTTGTAATTACATTTACAGATGGTTTAGACAATTTTTCACAAAACCTTACCCCTACCTACAACAGCCAAGACATACAGTCTTTACTTACCGATACTAAAATAGATACTAAAAAAATACAAAGTTTTACAATAGGTTTTACCAAAGGCATGAGTCCTGCTATAAAACAAGCCTTTGAAAACGACCTAAAAAACTTAGCTAGTTCTCCAGACAATTTTTTTGTGTCTGATGATTTTAATGAAATTAGTGACTATTTTTCTTTTATATCTAAACAGTTAGTAAAAATTACAGAAGTAAATGAGTTAACTTGTAAAATACCTGGACCAGCAGACAACACTAAAATACGTTGGACTTTTGATACTAGTGGATCTAATATAGAGGATGCGGAAGTATATATAGATGCTACTGTGCGTAGAGATGGCTTACGTTTTTGGTTAGAAAATGTAACTTACAACGGAATAAACTCTTCTACCCCTGTAGATAGAATACCTGGTACAAATGTAACCAACAACGGACAATTTGATGGGGTAAATTTCGCCTTTAAAAACTTTACTTTTAAAGAAGCATGTAGTGGTGGAGATGTTTCTTTATTAAAATACTGGTCTTTTAACCCTAACTTTAATTTATGGGTAAACGATATAGAAAGTAATGCTGGTACTATTACAGCTGTTGGCTTTAACAGAAAAAATATTGCTGTAATGTTAAATTTAGATTCTAGTAGCTCTTTAGGTAATCAATTTACAGAAGTAAAAAGTACTGCAAATAATTTTATAACCAATTTACAAACAAATTACTTCACAAATTCTACTCCCAAAAAAGTGGTAAGAGTTAGTGTTTTTCCTAGAGAAAAAGGAATACCTGTAACTTTTGCTGAACAAACCAAAACTACAAATGCAATAGGTGAAGCCTACTTTTTTGATTTAGATAAAATTGAATACAACTATTCTTCTACCCATAATGGCGTTACAAAAACCGGTGTAATATGTGTAGAAAACACAACTGATATTTCTATAAATTTTGATGCAAACAATACACATACAGTAACTTTTGAAGATTGGGATGGTACTGTTTTAAAAACAGAATTCGTACAAACAAATGGTACTGCAGTTGCTCCAGAAAACCCTAAAAGAGAAGATTACGAATTTACAGGATGGAGTCCTAGTAATTTAACAAACATTGTTACTAACACAACTTTTGTTGCTCAATACAGTAAAACACTTAGTACGCAAGACATAACAAAAAACTTATTTACCGTTTACCCTAACCCAACCAATGGTAATTTATTTATTAAGAATAAACAGGAAGATGATATAAAAAATATATTTATCTACAACACTTTAGGAAAACTTATTAAACAAGTAAACAAACAAGAAATATTAGGTAAAGAAATAATTTCTTTAGATTTTAATTATCCTACAGGTTTTTATTACATGATAATAAATTCTGCTAAAAGTAGAACTACAATTAAAGTTTTAAAAAATTAATATTTTTTAACAAAAGAAAAGGGACTGTTAAAAAAAACAGTCCCTTTTTGTATTATATATTAAAACTAGAACCCCTATTTTATCTATAAATAAAAAGAGTTTAATTAACACAATAAACATTTTTTTTAATACAACAGAATAATATCACTCAAAACCTTGGAGAGATGAACGCAGAACAATTGTGGGACACTACAATGAACCCTGAATTTAGAACTTTACGAAAAGTTGTTATTTATAGCGGAACAGAAGCAGACAGAGTATTTTCTATGTTAATGGGAGACGAAGTACCTCCGCGTAGAGATTTTATTGAACGTAATGCAAAATATGCAAATATAGATGCTTAAAACACATCTTCAGTTAATACAAAAATCCAATAAGAATTTAAATTCTTATTGGATTTTTTCTTTTGTAAAATAACATTA
>CALHCK010000133.1 GCA_937936695.1 uncultured Polaribacter sp. | reverse complement strand
CATAGGTTGCCATGTTAAAAATCCTGAAACAAAATGTGCGAAAATTAAACCACCTAAAAAAGAAATACCAGCGTATATTAAAAGATTTCTACTAAAAACAGTATTTGCATAATTCCAAATTTCTAGATTAAGCATTGTCTTGTGAGTTCTGTAACCATACAAGTTATTAATCTTTTTAGGAGGAAATTTATAAAAAATAATACTTAGTAAAAAAAGTAATCCGTTAGTTGTTAAAACGTAAATTAAAGGGTTCATAGTAGGTAGTGTTATTAGTTTTTTGGTCTTAGTAAACCTTCTTGTGCAAAAGAAGCAATTAGTTTTCCGTTTCTTGTAAAAATATTTCCTTTAGCTAGTCCTCTTGCACCATATGTATTAGGAGATTCAGCAGAAAATAACATCCAATCATCAAAATTAAAATCCCTAAAAAACCACATAGAGTGATCTAAACTAGCAGTTTGTGTGTTGTTAAAATTGTATTTACTTGCATTAGGATTAAAAGCTGCGTTTAAAACGTTATAGTCAGATATATATGATAAAATTTGTTGTTTAGTACGATAATCTAATTGTTGTTTATCCCCTTTTAATCGAAACCAAACTTGCTCAATAGGAGGAAGATTTTCGGGCTGTAAAGGATTAGGCATTCTAATAGGTTTAAATTCAATAGGTCTATCAATACTTAAAAAAGATTTTATAGATGTAGGTAAAAAAGCTCCCATCTGTTGTAACATATCATCCCAACTAAACAGCTCTTCTGGTTGTTTTATATCAGGGTTAAATGTAGTTTGATGTTCAAAACCGTCTTCTTTTTGATGGAAAGAAGCAGCTAAAATAAAAATTGTTTTTCCGTTTTGACTAGCAGTAACTCTTCTTGTAGAAAAACTACCACCATCTCTTACATTTGCAACATGATAATTAATAGGTTTTGATAAATCTCCGGCTTCTAAAAAATAAGAGTGTAAAGAGTGTAAAAATCGTGTTTTAATTATGGTTCTGTAGGCTGCATTTATGGCTTGAGCAACTACTTGTCCGCCAAAAACATGAGGGCTACCAATAGTATAACTATTGCCACTGTAATTTTGGTTGCCTAAATCTTTTAAGTTTAAAAGCGCTATTAAATCGTTACTGTTTTTCATAAGCTTTTTTATGTTTTAAAAGGGAGTTTTTGTTTAAACGGTGTGGGTTGTATTTTTTGTAAAAAGAGTTTTAAAATTTTGTTTGTTAAACTTTTTTTGTGCCGTAAGTACATTGTTAAATCTTGCGGTACAGCACCTATAGAGCTTTTAATTTCGCTTGCAGTTCTACCAAAGTTAACTGTTTTTAATTGCAAATCTATTGCAGTTTCTATATAATCATACAACATTCTTTGATAAATTGCATACTGCCTATTTAATTGGTAATCTATACCTACAAAATGTGCATCTAATTCGTTTTTATTAACTAAACCAGAAATAAAGCCAACAATTTTGCCATCTAACCAATAGGTTTTTAAAATGTATTTTTCGTTTAAGTATTGTTTTAAATCTTTGTAACTATTTAAATTAAAAGTGCTTAAATTAAAGTCTGCATTTTGGGCAACTTTTTTATAAAGCATTTCCATTTCAGGGAGTTGCTCATCTATATTTTTTAGAGTTACTTGTTCTATTTTAATATTAGCACTTTGTTTAAAAGCTTTACGTGCCTTTACCCTAAATTTAGTTTTCATTGCAGCTAAATAATCATCAAAATTTTGCCAATTATTACTTAACTGCAATTGCATATTTGGTTCTACAGAAAATGGGTGATAATTAAAACCTTTTAGCTCATCTGTTATAAAAAGAGATTCATTAACAAAGTCTTTTAACAAAAAAGCATCAATTTTTAATTTACTATTAGAGTTTACAAAATGCAATATTGCCTTTGCTAATTTTTTAATAATTAGTTGCTTGTCTTTGTTGTCTTTAATAAAAATACCATGCTCTCCGCTAACAAAAGTATTACCCGAAATTAATAGTTTTAAAGGTTTTTTATTGGGTATAAGTCTTAATTTTCTGCCTATAGCTTTTATTTTAGTTAAAAAAAGTTCAAAATCTTTTTTTAAATCATTCATATAAAAACTAACAATTTGTAAAGATGCAAAAGCTTCTGGATGATTGTTTTTATCTAGTAGTACAATGTAAGAGAAAATAATATTAGGATGGTTTTTTTCTATGGATTTTAAAAAATCACGTTGAAAATAAATATTGTTTTCACAATTTAAAGATTGCCAAATTTCTTCTGAAATATCATCTACAGAAGAGAAAAACAACGCATTATTTGTGTTACTGCAAAAAATCAAAAAAAAGAAAATTAGTTTAAAATAATTAAGAGTATAAAGATGCTAAAAAAAAGTGATTTTTATGCTTTATTGATAATAATAACTTTTCTTTAACAAACTAATAAGAAGCAAGTTTTACTATACCCTACCTAAAAAAAGTATCTTTGTAAACGCTATTAAACTCTTTATTATTTTAATAGAGAACAACTACAATAACTATGAGGAAAATAATTCTTGCTGTTTTAGGCTTGTTAACAATTGCTGGAGCTGTGTTTTTAGGTAATTATTTGGTAAAAAAAAATAAGAAACCTGCACCTAAATTTAAAAAAGCGATAAAAACTGTTTTTGTTAAACCTGTTATTAATAAAGAAGTACCTATTGTTATATCTGTGAGCGGAAATTTAATTGCCAAAAATAAGATAGCATTATTTTCTGAAGTACAAGGAGTTTTAAAACCAACAAATAATGCATTTAAAATAGGAACTGTTTTTAACAAGGGAGAGGTTTTATTAAGTGTAGATAGTAATGAATTTTATGCAGGTTTACAGTCTCAAAAAAACAATTTATACAATTTAATTACTGGTGTTTTACCAGATATTCGATTAGATTATCCGTTAGAATTTAAAAAGTGGGATACTTATTTGCGTGCATTTAGTATGGATAAAACAGTTGCAAAATTACCTGAATTTAGTTCAACTAAAGAAAAATATTTTATTTCTGGTAGGGGTGTTTTATCAGCTTATTATAATGTTAAAAATTTAGAAGCACGCTTGGTAAAATATAAAATTAGAGCACCTTTTAGAGGTGTTTTAACAGAAGCTTTAGTAACAACTGGTTCTTTAGTAAGAGCAGGACAAAAATTGGGAGAGTTTATAGATACCAATGTTTATGAGATGGAAGTAGCTATGAACATAAAATTTGCAGATTTATTAAAAAAAGGAAACATTGTAGAGCTAACTAATTTAGAGAAAACAAAGAGTTATAAAGGTAAAGTAGTACGTGTAAATGGTAAGGTAGATCAAGTTTCTCAAACAATAAAAGTATATATAGATGTTGCCCATAAAGATTTAAAAGAAGGCATGTTTTTAGAAGCAAATATATTGGCAAAATCAATACCTAATACCATTGAAGTTTCTAGAAAGTTATTAGTTGATAATACTGGCTTATATACCGTAAAGCACGATAGTATTTTAACATTAACCAAAGTTACTCCTGTATATTTTGGAGAAAACACAGTAGTTGTAAAAGGGTTAAAAAATAACGATAAAATTATAACACAAACATTACCAGGAGCATTTAACGGAATGATTGTAAATATTGATAAAAATAATAAGTAATTATGAAAAAAATAATTACCTATTTTATTAAATACCCTGTTGCAGTAAATGTTATGATTGCTGCTTTTATTGTTTTTGGTTTGGCCGGAGCACTTAGTATGAAATCTTCTTTTTTTCCGTTAGTAGATTCTCAGTTAATTAGAATTAACCTTGTGTATCCAGGTGCATCACCTGCAGAAATAGAAGAAGGGGTTGTTTTAAAAATAGAAGACAATTTAAAAGGTATTGTAGGGGTAGAGCGAGTTGTGTCTGTTTCTAAAGAAAATTCAGCAAATGTTAATGTAGAGGTAGAGAAAGGGAAGGATATAGATGTTGTTTTATCTGATGTAAAAAATGCAGTAGACAGGGTGCCTTCTTTTCCTGCAGGTATGGAGCCTCCTGTTATTGCAAAGGTAGAAAGTATAAGACCCACTATTAGTTTTACGGTAAGCGGAGATAATGTTTCTTTAAAATCTTTAAAGCAATATGCCAGAGATATAGAAAACGATATACGTGGTATGGAGGGTATTTCTCAGGTAACTATATCTGGGTTTCCAGAAGAAGAAATAGAAATAGCAGTACAAGAAAATGATTTAAGAGCTTTTAATATTACGTTTTTAGAGGTAGCAAATGCAGTTAAAAAATCTAATTTATTAATTACAGGTGGTAATATAAAAACAAAAGAAGAAGATTACCTTATAAGAGCAAATAACCGTTTTTATTATGGATTAGAGTTACAAAATTTAGTAGTTAAAACCACTAATACAGGTACTGTTGTTAGGTTAAAAGACGTAGCAACGGTAAAAGACGTTTGGTCAGAAAACCCTAATAGGTTGTATTATAATGGAAATTTAGCTATAAATATAACTGTAAATAATACCAATAACGAAGATTTAATTTCATCTGCAGATAAGATTAAAAAATATATTTATGAGTACAATCAGAAACAACAAAACATACAATTAAATGTATCTAGCGATGCTTCTATTACATTAAACGGTAGAACAAAATTGTTAATAGAAAACGGAATTGTAGGAATATTGTTAGTTCTTTTTTTCTTAGCATTATTTTTAAATTTACGTTTAGCTATTTGGGTGGCTTTTGGTTTGCCTGTAGCATTTTTTGGGATGTTTATTTTTGCTGCACAGTTTGATGTTACCATAAATGTATTGTCTCTTTTTGGGATGATTATTGTAATAGGTATTTTGGTTGATGATGGTATCGTAATCGGAGAAAATATTTATCATCATTATTACGATTTAGGGAAATCTAAAATTCAAGCAGCCATAGATGGTACGCTAGAAGTAATTCCTCCAATAGTATCTGCTATTTTAACTACTATCATCGCCTTTTCTACATTCTTTTTTGTAGATGGTAGAATTGGTAGTTTTTTTGGAGAAGTATCTACCATAGTTCTTTTAACGCTTAGTGTGTCTTTGGTAGAAGCATTAATAATTTTACCCGCCCACATTGCACATTCTAAGGCCTTAGAAAGAGAAAGGTTAGAAAACGGAATTGTTGTAAAAAAGAAAGGGATAGATGCTTTTTTTAAAGGTATTAATAAAAAGGCAGATCAGCTTTTGTCTAAATTTAGAGATGCTTATTACGTGCCTTTTTTAAGGTTTTCTTTAGCAAATAGTTTTTTTGTTTTTTGTGTTTTTATAGCCACATTTTTAATAAGTTTTTATGCGTTAAAAGGTGGTATTGTAAAAAGTTCTTTTTTTCCAAGAATAGCCAGTGATAAGGTACAGGTTACTTTAAATATGCCACAGGGTACCAATGAGAAAATTACAGATTCTATTATTTCTGTAATAGAAGATAAAGTATGGGAAGTAAATAAAGAATATACAGAACAACAAACCGGAAAAATATCGGTTGTAGAAAACGTTATCAAAAAAATAGGACCCGGTACTGCAAATGCTTCACTAATTGTAAATTTATTACCTGGTGAGGCTAGAGATTTTTCATCACCAGAAATAACAAATACTATAAGAGACCGTGTAGGTAAAGTGTATGGAGTAGAAAACTTAATATTTGGTTCTGGAGGTAATTTTGGAGGTAGCCCAGTAGCAGTATCTTTACTAGGTAATAATATTAAAGAATTAAAAGCTGTAAAAAGAGAATTAAAAGAAGTATTAGAAAACAATCCACTCTTAAAAGATGTAGCAGATAATGACCCTGCAGGAATTAAAGAAATTAGAATTCAACTAAAAGAAAATGCGTATTTGTTAGGCTTAAATTTACAAGCCATTATGGGGCAAATACGTGCAGGTTTTTTTGGGATACAAGCACAACGTTTTCAGCGTGGTCAAGATGAAATTAAAGTTTGGGTGCGTTACACTAAAAAAGATAGATCTTCTATTAAAAAATTAGACGATTTACGCATTGTAACTCCTAATGGTAATAGAATTCCATTTGCAGAAATAGCAAGTTATACAATAGAAAGAGGAGATATTGCTATTAATCATTTAGAAGGAAAAAGAGAAATACAAATTACTGCCGATTTAAAAGATTTAAAAGCAAGTGAAACAGCAATATTAGAGAATATAAAAACTGTTGTTATGCCAGCAATATTAGCTAAATATCCAACAGTTAAACCAATTTATGAAGGACAAAATAGAGAAGCTAAAAAAACCACAGATTCTATTGGTGTTGTAGGTCCTATAATTTTATTTTTAATATACATTGTTATTGCTTTTACATTTCGTTCTTACAGTCAGCCAATATTATTAATAATCATGATTCCGTTTAGTATGATTGGTGTTATTTGGGGGCATTTTATTCATGATTTTTCAATAGGAATTTTATCTTTTTTAGGAATTATAGCTTTAATAGGTATTATGGTAAACGATGGTTTGGTTTTAATAGGTAAATTTAATAGTTATTTAAAAGAAGGTTTTAAGTTTGATGATGCGCTTATAAAAGCAGGTCAGTCTCGTTTTAGAGCTATTTTTTTAACCTCTTTAACAACTGTTGCTGGTTTGGCTCCTTTAATATTTGAAAAAAGTAGGCAAGCCCAGTTTTTAATACCTATGGCAATATCTATAGCATATGGTATTACCATTGCAACCTTATTAACATTAATTATGTTGCCTTTATTACTGTCAGCTTCTAATAGTTTAAAAGTTACCATAAAATGGTTAAAAACAGGAAAGAAAATAACAAATGAAGAAGTAGAGAGAGCCATTATAGAAGCTAAATTTGATGATGAAGTAGAAAAAATAAAAACACCAAATAGACTTACTGATGAAATTGAATAAAATAACCGTACTATTTATTTTTCTGTGGATAAGTATAGGCTATTCTCAGGAAATTTTAACAAAAGAGGAAGCGTTAAAAATTACATTAAAAAACAATTTTGGTATTGTTGTAGCAAAAAACAACCAAGAGATTGCAAAAAATAATGCGAGTATTTACAATAGTAGATTATTGCCTACGGTAACAGCAAACTCTAATGCAACTTATAGAAGAGACAATCAAAGTGTAACGTTTCAAGACTCTACAAGACCTACGGTAGAAGTTACTGGAGCCGAAACAAAATCTTACAATGCAAGTTTAGGTGTAAACTATATTATTTTTGATGGTTTGGGCAGAAAATACAACTATCAACAATTAAAAGAAACCTATAATTTGTCTGAATTACAGGCTAAAGAAACTATAGAAAATGTTTTTTTACAATTGTTTACAGGATATTTTCAGATAGCACGTTTAACAGATGATACTAATAATCTAAAAGAAATATTAGCTATTTCTAAAAAGAGATTGTTAAGAGAAAAATACAAGTATGAGTATGGGCAATCTGATAAATTAGCGTATTTAAATGCAGAGGTAGATGTGAATAATGATAGTATTACATACGTAAATGCACAACAACAATTATTAAATGCGAAACGTAATTTAAATATTATTTTAGGTGTAGAAAAAGGTGTTAAATACCAAGTAGAAACAGATGTAAATTACAATACATTATTAAATTATAAAGATTTAGAAAATAAAGTACTTGTTAACAATACATCTATAAAACAAAGCAAGCAAAATGTAGCAATTAGTGAGTTTAATTTAAAACTAAATAAATCTAATTATTTACCTTCTTTAGGTGTAAATGCGTCTTATGATTGGAATAGTAGATTTAACCCTCCTACTCAATTTGCATCAGAAATTATGGCAAATGGTTTAAATCTAGGGGTAAATTTAACATGGAATTTATTTGATGGAGGTACAACAAAAACAAGAGTAGCTAATGCTAAAATAGCAATAGAAAATAATAAGGTGTTGTTAGCTCAACAAAAAGCAGCTGTTGTAAATAATTTTAAAAATATTTGGGCCAATTATAAAAATCAACTTTTTGTTTTAAAAGCACAAGAAACTAATGTGTTAACAAATAAAAATAATTTTAATAGAACTCAAGAGCGTTTTAAGTTAGGGCAAGTGTCGTCATTGGTTTTTAGGCAAGCGCAAGTAAATTTATTTCGTGCAAAAACAGGCTTAAATAAAGCAAAATTTGATGCTAAATTAATAGAATTACAATTATTGCAATTAACAGGAGATATTTTAAACATAAAACTTTAATAATTATGGAAATAGATTTGTCTGCAAAAGTATGGGACGATAGATATAAAAATAATGACATTGGTTGGGATTTAGGAGAAGTATCTACACCACTAAAAACATATTTTGATCAATTAGAAAACAAAGAATTAAAAATTTTAATTCCAGGAGGAGGTAATTCTTATGAAGCGATTTATTTATTTCAGCTAGGTTTTAAAAATGTTTATGTGGTAGATTTGTCTAAAACGGCTTTAACTAACATAAAGAATAGAATACCTAGTTTTCCTGAAAATCAATTAATAAATGGAGATTTTTTTGATTTAAATGATACTTTTGATTTGGTAATTGAACAAACCTTTTTTTGTGCTTTAAACCCTAATTTAAGAACAAAGTATGTTGAAAAAATGCATGAGATTTTAGTATCTAAAGGAAAGTTAGTTGGACTGATGTTTAATGTGCCTTTAAATGATCATAGACCTCCTTTTGGAGGTAATAAACAAGAGTATATAAATTATTTTGAACCTTTTTTTGAGATAAAAAAAATGGAGACTTGTTACAATTCTTTTGGAAATAGAAAAGGTAAAGAATTGTTTGTTAAAATGATTAAAAAATAAAAGAGGATGCAAAAACATCCTCTTTGAATAAGTTTTATGAAACGCTAATTTTCTTTTTTCTTTTTGTTAAAAATTCAAAAGCTAAAATTAGTAAAACACTGCACCCAAAAAGAGGTAATATAATGGCTAAAACAGCTATTAAGAATATTACAAAATTGCCTACTTTAAATTGGCTGCTAACTTTTGGAATGCCAAGACTGTTTTTTCTTTTTCTAAGTAAATAAGATACAATTGCAGATAAGCTCATAATTGTTAATGTTATGGCTAATAAAAACATTATCCACCAATTCCAAATCCCAAACTCTCCTTGATGAAAAGCCATTACCCACATTCTACCTCTCATTAAAAAGCCAACATCACTCCAATTATGATGTTTTACTAAGGCCCCAGAATATTGATCAAAATGAATCATTTTCTGATTTTCTAAATTTTTAGAAATGTTAGAAACGCTAAAAGTACTTTTTGGTGTTTTTGGTAAGTTAACACTTACTACTCCTTCTAAATTTTGCTTATTTGCAATCGCAATCATTTTATCTAAAGAAATAGCATTGTCGTTGGGTGTAGAGTGTAACCCGATACCTTTCCAGGAATTAGGGAAACCTGTATTTGTAACTTTTTGTAACCATTTAAAGTTACCGCCAAAAACATCTGTCCATGGTAAACCACCTGCTAAGGTTATTAATAATAAAATAGACATCCAAAAGCCTAATACAGCGTGCAAATCTCTGTACAATATTCTTTTCCCTTCTTTAAAACGTATTAAAAACAGCCCTTTTAAGTTCCATTTTTGTATGGGCCACCAAACAAATAAACCTGTAAAAATTAGCACTACCATCCAAGAAGCAACAAGTTCTATAATTTTTGTACCAACCTTACCACCAAGTAATTCGCCATGTAATTTTCTTACGGTATACATCCAACTGTCTTTAGGAGAAAATTTACCAGAAACTTCACCAGAATAAGGATTTACAAAAAATGATTTTTTATGACTAAATCTTCCGTAAATAAATTCGGTGCTTTTTAAATCATCATTATTTATAACAACACTATTTGGTTTTTTATTTGTTTGTTTTAAAACAGTTTTTAATTGTTGTTGGTAAGATAGTTTGTTTGTTTTACTGGTTTTAATTTCTTGTACTTGTGCAATAGCAGGTTTTTCTACTTTGTTTTTAAACAAGTAAATAGCGCCAGTTATAGCAAGAGAAAGTACAAAAGGTAAAGAAACAATACCGGCAATAAAATGCCATTTCCATAACCATTGATTTAGTTTTTTATTTTTCATTTTGTGGTGTAACATAAAAAGCAGCATAGTAATTACTACACTGCTTTATCTTTAAAAATTATATTTAATACCTACATGAAAAGCTCTAGGATTACCAACTGTAAAACTATTTTCGTTTCTAAATCTATTGTAACTTACTCTGTTAGCGTATAGTTTATCAAAAATATTTAATGTATGTACCCAAATTTCTGCATTGCGATATTTATAGCTTGCTAAAAAATTAAAAATATTATGACCATCATAATTAGTGGTAATAGGATTTTCATTATCATCACTAGCTTGACCTTCTAAACTAGTAGAATATTTACCAATTAATTCGTGCTCTAAAGATAATCTTAGATCTTTTACAGGAGTTGCAATAATTTTAGAAGTACCAATTAAATTAGGCGCAGTTTCTCTATCGGTGTTAGAAAAATCAATACCACCAAATTCAAATTTATTATAAACATGTTCTGCATAAGAACCGTTATGAGAGATTTCTAAAAAAGCGTTTGGTTTATAAGAAATACCATATTCTATACCATAAGAAGTAGTTTCACCTGCATTGGTATTAATAAAGTCATCATCAGTTTCTGGATCTCTAATAGTAATTAGTGTATTGTTTCCTTTTAAATGATATAAAGCAACATCTATATTAAATTCTTTAGTAGGTTTTGTATAAATTCCTATCTCAAAGTTATTGTATCTACTAGGTTTAATTCCTCTATTTTCGTCTCTACTTCTATATAATGTAGATGATTGTGGAGGTGTAAAACCTGTAGAAAAGTTAGTGTATATACCTGTGTTTTTATTAAAATTATAATTCAACCCTAATTTTGGAGCCAAATTGTTCCATTCATCTTTGCTGTTAGGTAGGGCGTTTTGAGTTTCTATTCTGTTATTAAAATTATAATTAAAATAATCATAACGTAAACCACCTGTAATTTTAAGCTGTTCTGTAGGAGAGATTTCTACTTGTGTATACGCAGCGTAATTGTTAATATCAGCCAGATAATTTAATATAAATTCATCTAAAACTGTAAAAGCTATATTTTTACGAGTAGCATCATCTCTTGTAACTTCAGTTCTGTTAGCTACATAATCTTGATTTGTAAAATCTGCAGTAGCACCAAAAATTATTTTTGCAAAGTTGTTAGAGGTTTTATATTGATGTTGAATGTTTGCAAAATAACTTTCAAAAGTATTGTTGTTAACCTCTCCCAATATTCTTCCCGTTCTTTGTCCTCTAATACGTTCATCAGAAATTCTAAAAGAAGGATTTTGTTTCATTACATTATCTCTGTATAATGCACTAAAAGAAGTTTTGTTATTCTCATTCCATTTTTCATTCCAAGTAGCACTTATACGATGAGCAACAGCATCACGATTTGTAAATGTTTGATTACTTTGAAAATTTCTAGAATTGTAGTTTTCCTCTCCAACAGAACCAGCCATATCTGTAACAAAATCTGAACCAGCATAAGTAACTGTAAGTTTAGATGAGGTATTAGGAGTAAAAACAGTTTTTACTTTTAAGGCATATTTGTCGTAATCACTATGTTCAAAAGGACCATTGTTTCTTTGGTTAAATTGAGAAGCAATGTAAATACCAAACTTATCGGTAACTTGGTTACCAAAATCAAAACCTACACTAGAAAAACCAAGGTTATTTGCTTGTAATGACGCGTGACCAGAAATTTCTTTAGTTGGGTCTTTTGTAATAAAGTTAAAAGAACCTCCAATGGCATCGCTACCATAAATACTGGCATTAGGACCTCTTAATACTTCTACTCTTTTGTAAGAAAGTGTGTTTAATTCTAATAAAGCATTATGGTTAAAAATAGCAGTTGGTCTTATAGGCAAACCATCTTCTAAAAATAAAAACAAAGGTTTTGTAGATATAGGAGAACGAACTGCTGTAAAGTGCTGCTCGTTGCTGCTACCTCTAGAACTAGCAACATACACTCCAGGAGTGTCATTAACCAGTTGGTCTACACCAAAAGCTTTTGTCTGGTCTATTTTTGCAGCAGATATTACAGATATTGCAGCAGGTATTTCATTTCTTTTTTGTTTTTCTCTACTTGCAGAAATAATAATTTCTTCTAAAGAATGTTGGTTTAAAATTATTGTGTTAAATTTAGAATAAAGTGTTACCGTTTTATCATTAAACCCAAGCATTATAACTTTAATTTTAGGGTTTTTTAAAGTGATTTTAAATTCTCCGTTTTCATTAGAAGTCGTTCCGTTTGTGCTGCCATTTAAGTCAATTATAGTAGCACCAAAAATAGGGTTGTTGTTGGTGTCTATAATTTTACCAGTATAATTTTTTTGTGCATTTGCACTTAGTATAGGTAGTAAAATACCTATACAGATGATAATAAATTTTTTCATCAGTACGTTTTTATTGTCTTTTTTAGTATTTCTAAAAGACAATAGATTTAAAAGTTATTTTGTGTATTTGCATGCAGTTTTTACTTTTTTGAAAATAAAAACTATAAAAATGTAAATTAACTTTTATGCAATGGGCGGACGAAAAAGACTATCTGTATATAATCTAGAGCTATTTTTTTTGTAGAAAAAAGAAGATTTAGCTCTTTTAGTATGATGTTTTTTTATTGAAAAATCTATCAGTTTTACAAAACCAATAGGATATTCTTTTAAAGAAATTTCTAAAGATTTAGGAGTTTCTTCTTGCTGTTTTTTTACTTCTTTGTATAAATGACATTTTCCGTTACAACGCATAACAGGTTTGTCTTTATTAACACATAAAAATTTTGCAATGTAATCTTTATTGATTGCATATTCTACAAAAGGAGCAACAGGTCTTAACATGGCAAGCATGTATAAAAAGACGAATAAAAAAATTGCAGATTTGCGAATCAAAATTTTTTTTTTGCAAAAGTAAGTTTCATTAAAACATTAAACAATAAAAAAGAAGCTATTATTTGTGGTTTTTGATAAAAACTTCATTTTTAACAGAATAAACAGGTTTTTAATTTTTAATTATTCTAAATAATAATTATTTTTGCACTACAAATTAAAATTATGATTGTTTTTTATACTCAAAAAAAGCCAGCGGTTTCTAATTCTTATAGTTGTGATGCTGTTTGTAGTGCTAACTGCATAAAGCCAAAGAGTAAATGTTGTAATAAGTACAAGAAAAAAGGAATTAATTGTAAAAGATGCCCTAATGTATTGTTACAAATGGCTTCTTAAAAAGGATTGTTTTAAATTATTTTATCAAAAAAAAGTACTAGAGATCTGATGTTTTAATAAAACTAAAATAGTATAAATTGTAAAAAAGCAATTGTTTTTATTAAGTTTGTTAAAATGAAGCATACTCTAGGAAAAGAGGAACGTTTAAAGAGCAAGAAATTAATAGAAAAACTGTATGCAGAAGGAAATTCTGTAAAAGCTTTTCCTTTAAGAATGATGTATCTTAAAACTCAACATACCTCAGATTATCCTGCGCAAGTAGGAGTCTCTGTACCAAAAAGAAATTTTAAATTAGCTGTAGATAGAAATCGTATTAAGCGTTTAATGCGAGAAACTTATCGTTTACAAAAAGAAATAGTTTATAATAATTTAGAAGAACCCCATGTATTTATGATTTCATACTTGGCAAAAGATGCATGGAGTTACGATGATTTGTATTTAAAGATGGAGAAGCTGTTGAACTTATTTATAAATCAATCAAAAAAAAATAAAGAATAATGAAGTTGTTTTCATCAAAAAAAATAATTCTTGTTGCATTAATAGGTGTCTTTTTTTTATCTTTTTCATTTAAATCTAAATTTTTTGAAATAGCAAAACAGATAGAAATTTACAATACATTGTTTAAAGAATTAAACATGTTTTATGTAGATGAAATTAATCCTGCAGAATTTACAAACAAGGCAATAAAAAATACATTAAAAGATTTAGATCCGTACACTAATTTTTACACAGAGCAAGATGTAGAAAATGCTAAAATAAGAAGAGAAGGAGAGTATGGAGGTATTGGAGTTTCTGTGTCTTATACAAAAAGAGGTATAGAAATAAATGAGGTTTATAAAGGGTTTTCTGCAGATAAAGCAGGTTTAAAAATAGGAGATATAATTGTAGCTGTTGATGGACAATCTATTGTTAATTTAGATAAAAGTCAATTATCGGCTTTTTTAAAAGGAACACCTAACACTAGTTTTACGGCACAAATAAAAAGAAGAACAAAATTACTAACAAAAGAAATAACAAGAGAAAAAATAGTTATTAACCCTGTACCTTTTTCTAAGATGATTGATGAAACAACTGGGTACATAGTTTTAACACGTTTTAATAATAAAGCATCTTCTGAAGTAAAAAAAGCGTTTAAAAAACTGAAAGCGGAAGGAATGACAAAGCTAGTTTTTGATCTTAGATACAACCCGGGAGGATCTTTGTTGGAGTCTATAAATATTTCTAATTTTTTCTTACCTAAAGACAGAGTAATTGTAACTACAAAAGCAAAGGTTAAAAAATGGAGTAATGTTTATAAAACAAAAAATACTCCTTTAGATTTAGAAATACCAATTGTGGTTTTAGTAAACGAGCGTTCTGCATCTGCTTCAGAAATTGTAAGTGGTTCTTTACAAGATTACGATAGAGCTGTTATTATGGGGCAAAGATCTTTTGGTAAAGGTTTGGTGCAAAGGTATAGAGAGCTTGCATACGGAACACAATTAAAGTTAACAATTTCTAAATATTACACTCCAAGTGGTAGATGTATTCAAGAATTAGATTATACGAATAGAACTAAAGAAGGAAAAGTGCCTAAATTTTCTGATGGAGAAGTACATGCATTTAAAACAGCAAACGGAAGAACTGTTTATGATGGTGGTGGGGTATTGCCAGATGTTGTTCTTGATAAATCAGTAAAAACAGAAGAAACAAAAACCTTGTTACGTTCTAAGGCAATTTTTAATTATGCCACAGATTATTATTATAAATATCCAAACAAAGAAAATATTACTAGCTTTAATTTTAAAGATTCAGATTTTTTAGATTTCATCTCTTATTTAAAAACAGATACAACTTTTGTAACCAAGCAAGAGAAAATGTTTGATGATGC
>CALHCK010000132.1 GCA_937936695.1 uncultured Polaribacter sp. | reverse complement strand
TGGTTTAAATATGGGTATTGTAAACCCAGCAATGTTAGAGGTGTATGATGATATACCTAAAGATTTATTAGAGCATATAGAAGATGTAATTTTAGATAGAAGAGAAGATGCTACGGAAAGATTACTAGATTTTGCAGAAACGGTAAAAGGTTCTAAAAAAGAAAAAACATTAGATTTATCTTGGAGAGAAAAACCATTGCAAGAGCGTATTACACATGCTTTAGTTAAAGGTATAGATGCATATATTATTGAAGATGTAGAGCAGGCAAGACAAGAAGCCGCAAAACCAATTGAGGTAATAGAAGGCCATTTAATGATTGGAATGAATGTGGTTGGAGATTTATTTGGGGCAGGAAAAATGTTTTTACCTCAGGTAGTAAAATCTGCTCGTGTAATGAAAAAAGCTGTGGGATATTTAAACCCATATATAGAAGCAGAAAAAGGAGATAAACAAGAGCCTGTAGGTAAAATATTAATGGCTACTGTTAAAGGAGACGTACATGATATTGGTAAAAATATAGTAAGTGTTGTACTGGCTTGTAATAACTACGAAATTGTAGATATGGGAGTTATGGTACCTCCAGAAAAAATTATAGAAACAGCAATTAAAGAGCGTGTAGATGCTATAGGTTTATCTGGTTTAATTACACCGTCTTTAGATGAAATGGTGTATTTAGCAAAAGAGATGCAACTTCAAAAATTTGAAGTACCATTATTAATTGGTGGAGCAACAACATCTAAAGCACATACGGCTGTTAAAATAGATACACAATATGAGAATGCGGTAGTGCATGTAAATGATGCATCTAGAGCCGTTACTGTGGTAGGAGATTTGTTAAACAAAAAAACATCTCATGAGTACGTAGCAAAACTAAAGAAAGATTACGAAGAATTTAGAACCAAGTTTTTAAAACGAGGTAAAGAAAAATCTTATATTTCTATAGATGAAGCTCGTAAAAGAAAATATAAAATAGACTGGGAAACTTCTGAAATAGTAAAACCAAAACAATTAGGTATTCAAACTTTAGAACAATTAAGTTTAAAAGAATTAGTACCTTTTATAGATTGGAGTCCGTTTTTTAGAAGTTGGGATTTACATGGTAAATTTCCGGATATTTTAACAGATAAAGTAGTAGGGGAGCAGGCTTCTATAATGTATGAAGAAGCACAGGTAATGATTGAAGAAATTATTGCAAAGCAACTACTAAAACCAAAAGGTATTTTTGGTTTGTTTGAAGCAAATACGATTAATGAAGATGATATTTCTGTTAAGAAAAAAGGAAAAGAAATAGCTGTTTTTAGAACACTTCGTCAGCAATTAAAGAAAAGAGAAGGTATTCCTAATATTGCGTTATCAGATTTTATTGCTCCAAAAGAAACTAATAAAACAGATTATATTGGTGCTTTTTGTGTAGCTATTTTTGGAGCTCAAGAATTGGCAGATAGTTACAAAGCTAAAGAAGATGATTATAATGCAATTATGGCGCAAGCAATTGCAGATAGATTTGCAGAGGCTTTTGCAGAGTACTTGCATAAAAAAGTTAGAACTTTACATTGGGGTTATGATGAAAGTGAACAGTTGACTAACGATGATTTAATAAAAGAAAGTTACAAAGGAATACGTCCTGCACCAGGATACCCTGCTTGTCCTGATCATTTAGAAAAAGAAACTATTTGGGAATTACTAGATATAAAAGAACAAATAGGAGTTAGCTTAACAGAAAGTTTAGCAATGTGGCCTGCGGCAGCAGTATCTGGTTACTATTTTGCAAATAAAGAAGCTAAATACTTTGGTTTAGGTAAAATTACAGACGATCAGGTAACAGATTATTCTGAAAGAAAAGGGATAAAGAAAGAAAAAGCTAGAAAGTGGTTACACCCTAATTTAGCTGAGTAAAATATATATGAAGTTTATAGAAGTGCATTTGGGTAGTTATGTTATATCTCATGGATATGATAAAAATAACAAAGAAATTATAGTAAAAGTACCTGCCGAAAAGTTTGGTAAAAAGCTAATTGAAGTTTCTAGAATTAAATCTATAAGTGAAAAATATATTTTAACAGATTATGTAGATGGACGATGGATATACTGGGAATACAAAGAGGATTTTGAAACTATAAAAAATAGCTTAGTAAAGTAAAATGTTAGTAGATAAGATTAATAATAAAAAGTCTGGAGTATTACTTTATGGGTTAACGCCTCCTAAATTAAATACTGACGAAACTAAAATAAAGGCTATTGCTAAAAAACAGATAGATCGTATTAATGGTTTAGATATTGATGGTTTGGTTTTGTATGATATTCAAGACGAATCTTCGAGAAATAATACACCAAGACCTTTTCCGTTTATGGAAACTTTAAGTCCGGATGTATATAATACAAACTATTTAAACGATTTAAATTTACCAAAAATCATTTACAAGAGTGTTGGTAAATATTCTGAAGAAGAACTACATAATTGGATACAGAATAATGCTAAGCATATAGATTTTTCTGTTTTTGTAGGTACACCATCTACAAAACAAAAAACAGCACTTTCTTTAAACGATGCTTATTTGATAAATAAAAAAGCTAAAAATGCGTTACAATTAGGTGGTGTTACTATACCCGAAAGGCATTTTAAAAAGAATGATGAACATGTGCGTTTATTTAATAAAATAGATAAAGGATGTAATTTTTTTATATCTCAGTGCGTGTATAATTTAAATAATACTAAAAGTTTTTTATCGGATTATTACTATAATTCTATAAACAATAATAGAGAGTTACTACCTATTATTTTTACTTTAACTCCTTGTGGTTCTTTAAAAACAATGGAGTTTATGGAGTGGTTGGGCATAGATATACCAAAGTGGTTGGTGAACGATTTAAAAAATTCTAAAGATATTTTAGCAGAATCTGTAACAGTTTGTAAGCGTATTGCAAAGGAATTATTAGAGTATTGCGAATCTAAAAACATTCCTGTTGGTTTTAATATAGAAAGTGTTTCTATAAGAAAAGCAGAGATTGATGCATCTATAGAGCTTTTAAAAGATGTTAAATTGATGATGAATAAGTACAACTGTTCTAAAGATTTTTAAAAATAAGAATAGTAGTTTTGCGTTAGCGATTGAAGAGGAAAGCCCACAGCGAGGTACGAGCGAGGACTTGTAACGTAAAGCGCGACCTTTGGGAACGCCCAAAAAAAGAAAAATATTATGAAAGTAACGGAGCATATAAAAAATGCTAACGGAAAAACATTGTTTTCGTTTGAGGTAATACCACCTAAGAAAGGAAAAAATATTAATGATTTATATAAAAATATAGATCCTTTAATGGAGTTTAAACCTCCTTTTATTGATGTAACTACTTCTAGAGAAGAACATGTTTATGTAAATAAAGGTAACGGTCTTTTAGAAAAACGTATTACTCGTATGAGACCTGGTACGGTTGGTATTTGTGCTTCTATTAAGCATAAATATGATGTAGATGCTATACCGCATTTATTATGTGGTGGTTTTACAAAAGAAGAAACAGAGTATGTTTTAATAGATTGTCATTATTTAGGAATTGATAATGTAATGGCTTTAAGAGGGGATGCAATGAGGGAAGAATCGTATTTTACGCCAACAAAAGGTGGAAATGCGTATGCAAGTGATTTGGTAAATCAGATAGCAAAATTAAACAAGGGCGAGTATTTACACGATGGTGTAATTGTAGAACATAAATCTGATTTTTGTATTGGTGTTGCTGGTTATCCTGAAAAGCACATGGAGTCTCCGTCTTTAGTAACCGATTTAAAAAGGTTAAAGGCAAAAGTAGATGCCGGAGCAGATTATGTGGTTACTCAAATGTTTTTTGATAATAATAAGTATTTTGAGTTTGTAAAAAAAGCAAGAGAAATTGGTATTGATATACCTATTATACCAGGTATTAAACCTATTGCTGTAAAGCGTCATTTACAATTATTGCCACAAGTTTTTAAAATTGATTTACCGCAAGATTTAATAGATGCTGTAGAAGATGCAAAAGACAACAAGGCTGTTAGACAAATAGGAACTGAGTTTGCAATACAGCAATCTAAAGAGTTATTAGCTGCAGGTGTACCTGTTTTACATTACTACTCTATGGGTAAAAGTGATAATATTTATGCAATTGCAAAAGAATTGTTTTAAAAATAAGTTTGTTATTTATTTAAATTCTTAAATTGTAAGCATAAAAAGTTTTGATAGACAAATAATAAAAAGCAATTTTTTTTAATTCTACAAAGCAGATAAAATGTTTACTTTTGTAAGATAAAAGATTAAATAACACATTAAAAATATATAAAAATGGCATTAGAGATAACAGACGCAAATTTTGAAGAGATAGTATTAAAATCTGATAAACCAGTATTGGTAGATTTTTGGGCAGCTTGGTGTGGACCATGTAGAATGGTAGGACCAATTGTAGATGAAATTCATGGAGAGTATGATGGTAAAGCGGTTGTTGGTAAGGTAGATGTTGATGCTAATCAGGAATTTGCTGCTAAATATGGTGTTAGAAATATACCTACTGTTTTAATATTTAAAAACGGAGAGGTTGTAGATAAACAAGTAGGTGTTGCACCTAAAAATGTTTACACAGGTAAAATAGATGCAGCAATTTAATAACTGCATAATAAATACAGAAAAAAGGTTTGGTTGTTTATCCAAACCTTTTTTTTGTCCTTTTTTTTACATTTTACAATAAATAGTATTGTAATTTTTTTAGTTAAGCTATTATAGGTATATTTAAATTAAACAGAAAAGCTTATTTTTTTTGAAAGGAAAGAATAAAAATAGGTAAAGGTTTAATTTTATACATTTAAGAATTAGTACAATAAAAATGAAGTTATCTGAAATTAAGTCCTCTGAAATTAAAAACCTAAATATTTTAGCTAAACAAGTTGTAGAAGGGTTTATAACAGGAATGCATAAAAGTCCTTTTCATGGATTTTCGGTTGAGTTTTCTGAGCATAAATTGTATAATAAAGGAGAAAGTACAAGGCATATAGATTGGAAATTGTTTGCAAAAACAGAAAAGCTATATACCAAAAAATATGAAGAGGAAACTAATTTAAGATGTCATATAATTATAGACAATTCTGCGTCTATGCATTATCCGATAGTAAAAAAACAACAATTAAATAATTTAAATAAAGTTGGATATTCGGCAGTAGCTTCTGCAGCTTTAATGGAATTACTAAAAAGACAAAGCGATGCGGTTGGTTTAAGTGTATATTCTGATAACTACGAATATTATGCGCCCGAAAAAGGAAGTGAACGACATAGAAATATGATATTACATCAATTAGAACTTCTTTTAACAGCTACTTCTAAGAAAACTACAGAAACCTATAAATATTTGCATGAAATTGCAGAAAAGCTACATAGAAGATCTTTGGTGTTTTTATTTACAGATATGTTTCAGACCACAAAAGATAATGAAGGTTTATTTGAAGCTTTAAGACATTTAAAACACAATAAACATGAAGTAGTTTTGTTTCATACATACGATGCTGTAACAGAATTTGATTTTAATTTTAACAATACACCCAAAAAATTTGTGGATGTAGAGACTGGGCAAGAAATAAATATTTATGCTGAAAATATTAAAGATAAATACAAAGAATTAATAAGCAATTACTTTAATGATTTAAAAACAAGGTGTTTGCAATATAAAATAGATTATGTTCCTGTAGATATTAATGCAGGTTATAACGAAGTACTAACTAATTATTTGGTGAAAAGGCGTAAATTTTATTAAAAAAAGTTTGTGTAACTAAAAAAGGGTTGTATATTTGCACCCGCTAATAGCAACGGTCTGGTAGTTCAGCTGGTTAGAATACCTGCCTGTCACGCAGGGGGTCGCGGGTTCGAGTCCCGTCCAGACCGCTTTAAATTTCCTTAATAATCTATATATTAGAGTATTAAGGATTTTTTATTTTTAATAGTGTCAACATCGGAGGCAACATTTTTTGATTTGATACGATTAAGGGCAAAAAAACTGTGGCAACGTTGTGGCAACATCTTTTATTTGATGTGAAATAGGTTCGTTTCTTTTTTCTTTTTACCGTTGTAAAAACAATTCAAAATGAGTTTAATTTAAGTAATACTGATTATTACAGCTCCCTTTTTTATAGTGCGAAAAACAATTTGAAATATCTTGATTATTCAATGTTAACAAATTAACCTCTTAAACTCTTTTTGTATATTAATTAACCCTTTATAAGATTGGTTATTTAGTATACATTTTTCAAATAAAGAACTCCATTTTAAAAGTATCATTGCTTTAACTTCTTGTTGAATGTTAGAGCCAAAATTTTTAGATAAGTCTCTTAATTTAGTTTTCTGTCTTTGTCTTTCTTGGTTGCTTAGGTTTAACCAGTAGTTTATGTTTTGGTATTGTAATAATTTGGTCTTTTCTAGTGGTTTTAATCCTATAGTTTTAATAGAATAATCATACACTATAGATTCACTCCATTTAGAAACTAAAAGCTCTAATAGTTTATTATAAATACTAGGATTTATTAGGTCTTCAAAAGTGTATAAACCTAATTTATTTAAGTCTATCATTTTTTTATATTTTAATTCTATTCTTAAAATATTGTTAGGTCGTTTAAAATGTTCTCCTTTATTATAAACTTTTATCCAAAATCTTTGATGCTTAGTAGCTTTATAGTTGAAATCATACGGTTTTAAGAACTCTTTGCCTCTATGGAGTTGTAAATTATGGATAATGTAATTAGGGTTAAAATAGGGGGTTAAATTAACTCCAAATTCAATATTTAATAGAATTACGTTACTAATTGTTACGTCTAGTAAATTAGAAATTTGATAAATAGTTTTCTGTACATCTAAAAAATTGAAATCATTGTAATTATGCAAACCCTTGTTATGGTAGTAGTGCAAACTACCAGTTAATAAAACCCGCTCATTTCTAAAGATAATGACAGTTAAATTTAAGTACTTTAATATCATTCTAGATATTTCGCCAGTATCTTCATCAATGTAACTTTCAAATGTTTTCTTAAATTTTGGATTTTTGATTAAAGTATCTGTATTTACATTTTTTAACTGAGCCTTTATGTAATCTACTGGCATTAGTTTTTACTAGATAATTGACTAACTATTTTTTGTTTGTCGTAAAACAATTTGTTGCCTATGTATTTAGGTTCTAAAATTCCTTTTCTGTGCCAATTGTTTAAAGTAACATAAGAAACTCCCAAAAGTTCTTTTGTCTCTTTTCTAGTTAAAAATTCTGTTTTTTGGGTGTTATGCCCTAATTGTAAAAGCTCATTAAGTTTGTTGTCTAAAACTTCTTGAATGATTTCTTTTAATTCATTTGGTGTTACTTGTATTAACTTCATTTTGTACCTTTTTAAAACTGGTACAATTGTGAGAAGGGTATTTTTTGGGGTCTAGTTTAGTTGACCCCTTTTTATATTTTTATTTTATTTCTATGTAAAAACTCCTCAACCTCTTCTTGTTGTTCTATAGTAAATTCTTTGTAAGTTCCATTTAAAAGATGTTTTGCATTGTGTGGACTGATACCAAGTATTAAAGCAAGTAATTTATGTTTAGTACCTTGTTTTTGCGTGTCTAATTGGTGTATGATGCTATCAAAACCAAGTTGCTCAAAAAGATTGTAACGTTGTTGTAGTGTAAAATTAGGTATGTTTTTTAGATTTAGTTTTGGGGTTTCTATAATTAGTTCTTCTTTAGGTTCTG
>CALHCK010000131.1 GCA_937936695.1 uncultured Polaribacter sp. | reverse complement strand
GTCGTCTTTATTTTGGGTTAGTGTTTTGGCTCTTTTTATAAGTGGTGCGGCAGATGGTATTTCTATGGTAATTAGGCAAACAATTTTACAGTTAAAAACTCCAGATGATATGAGGGGTAGAGTGTCATCAGTAAATTCTATGTTTGTAGGGTCTTCTAATGAATTAGGAGCTTTTGAAAGTGGTTTGGCAGCAAAACTTATTGGACCAGTTGCTGCGGTTATTTTTGGAGGAACAATGACGTTACTTACGGTTACTGCAACAAGTATTGTAAATCCTACTTTAAGAAATTTAGATTTAACAGAAGATGCATTAGAAAGTGAATAAAAGTCTGTTTTAGCTTATTTATAAACTAAAACAGACTGATTTTTAGTAATCGTTATCTGTTAGCGTTTTTAAGAAAGCAACAATACTACTTATTTCTTCTTTAGATAGATTTAAATTGTCAAAAGGCAATGTTTGATTAGGTAGATTTAGCCCTAAACCAACACCACCTCCTTTATTGTAAAAATCAACAACTTCTTCTAAAGTATTGTATACTCCATTATGCATGTAAGGAGCTGTTTTGGCTATATTTCTAACAGTTGGTGTTTTAAAAAAATGTTTACGAGCTGGTGTTTTGTATACTTCATACCTGCCTAGGTCTGCAGACAATTTAGGGTTAATGGTGTCTTTTTTTTCTGGGGTACCAATTGCTTCTAATTCTGTATCTATAAAATCAGGAGGAACGGTACCGTTAAATATAGGTGCAAAATGACAAGTGGAGCATGATGCTTTTCCTGTAAATAAGTTAAAGCCATTTTTTTCTTCTAAAGTAAGTGTGTTTTCTTCGTTTCTGATGTTTTTATCAAATTTAGAATTGAATGTGTTTAGAGTTCTTATGTAAGAGGCTATAGCGTGTCTTATATTGTAGTCTATTCTTTTGTTTTTATACAGACTGTCTATTTTATTTTTATACTTTTTGTTTTTTAAAACTCTTAAAACAATAGAATCCATAGACATGTTAAACTCATTATGATTGTTAACAACACCAATTATTTGTCCCTCTAAACTCCCTGTTCTGGCATCCATAAAATAGCCTCTTTGGTATGCGCTGTATGTTAGTGTAGGAGAATTTCTGGTTTGTTGGTTGTTAAACACTCTTTTTCCATCTGTAAAAGCAAGTTCTTTTTTGTGGCAACTAACACAAGCCATATTGTAGTTTTTAGATAAAGAAACATCATTAAATAATTGTTTACCAAATGCTATTTTATCTTTAATGTATAAGGTGTCGCTATTATAATCTGTAAAGTAAGAAGTATTTAAAGTTTCTTTAGAAAAAAGAGAAGTTAAATTATTAGATAAAGCCATTTTAAAAGGAAATACTACTTGCCAATCTTTTTGAACTTCTAACAGTATTTTTAATTGTTGATGAGTGTGATTTTTTATAAAACTGTATCTATCAAAAGAAGTAAAGTCATGTAATAACGCTTTTTGAGCATTTTGTATAGAGAGAATGGCTTTTTCTAGTAATTTTTTTGATGTAAAATTAGTTGTATTGTATTTTAAAATTGTTAATAGTGTTTGATAGGTATAGGTACTTTCTAATAAAGATTGATTTAATACAGGAGAATCAAAACCAGTAATACCTGTGGTAGCTATACGAGTTATTTGATCTCTAATCATCCAAATTAAATGATAATTTTTTAGGGATATTTTAGTATTTTTTTTGATAAGATTTAAACGACTACTTGTAATGTTTACTGTTTTATACAAAGCCACACTGTCTAAATTAGTATCATATAGAGTTTCTTCTATTACCTGAAATCCAAACGGATTGGATAGCTTTGTGTCAAAACTTTCTTCGCCTTTAACAATAAGTATGTTAGGTGCATTTAAGCTTTTGTAGTTGTTTTTGTCTATGTAAGCTAAAATAGGTTCAATAATTTTAAAATGTTTTCTAGCTGTTACATAGTGTTTTTTCTTTTTGATGATAGATTTAGAGCTAACAATACTGTCTAAATTAGTAATAGATTTTTGTAAATTAGTAATAAACAGTTCTTGAATTTTTTGACTAACAGAGATTTCTTTTTCTTTGTACTGTTCTGATTTCTTACAAGATATAATTAGCAAAAGACATACAAAAAATGTGTATGCCTTTGCTTTTTTTAATTGATATGTATACATATAAAATTATCTTTCTAAGCCAGTAATAGTATATAATACCGAACCTTCTTTTCTAGATCCCGTAGGAAAATTTGCTGTAGGATCTGTAAAAGAAGAACCGTCTTTAGGTTCCCATCCGTGGTTTTGTGTCATTACTAAAAATGTGTTTTTACCGTTGTTAACAGCTTCTGTAACATCTATCATTCCTGTAATTTCCCATCTTCTATCATTAGTTCCATAACCTTGTTTAGCAGCTTCAATCTGGTCGCATTCTAAAACAGTTTTTAAAGCACCTGTATTTAAGTTGTATTGATATAACCTAGCATAGTGTTGTTTATTACCTGTACCAGAAATAGCAGGGTCTTCTTGTATATATGCGTAGTTTTCTGTAACTAAAATATTATCTGGAGATAAGAATTCACTTGCAGATCCATCTACATTATCACCATCTAAAACACATGTTAGTTTTGCTGGTCCTGTAGGGTCAGTTTCATTCATTGTTAATTTGTATATACGGCCAGAAATTGTTCCTTTACCTTGTAAATCTGGTTTATCTCTACCTGTTACAGCAAAATAAACTTCTCTATTGTTTGCAGCACTACCTCTTCTCCAATCAATATCTTCTAATCTAGAGAAACCCATTACTCCTTTTGTTTTTGCTTCTGTATCTAAGGCTACAATTTCTCTCTCTTTCAATTCTACAAATTCAACATCATAGTCATTACCTTCTTTCATATCTACTTCATAAGTAATAGTAGGGTCTGTAACTTTTATGCTGTAAAGTTTTCCTCCAACTAGATCGCCTCTTCTACCTACATATACACCTAAATGACCAGAAGGTACAAGGTTGTCTCCTTGGTCATCTCCAATAAGAATAACTGTTTGGCTATATGCGTTTTTATTTAAAGCTACTGCGTTTTCTGTAGACCATTGTCCTAATGCAGGTAGTAAAGTAGCGTTGTCTGCACCATCTGCAGATTTGTAAGGATTTGTTGCAAAAACTCCTTTAGAAGCACCACCCCATTCTCCACCAGATAAATATAATGGACCAAATCCGTGTTCTTCTGGGGTAACCATAGATCCAGAACATTGTGCTGTATATCCTGTAGCCAATGCATTTACTATATATTCTCCTTGCATTGGTTTTAAATCGCTATTTAATTTTATTCTAGCAATAGAGTAATCTGCCTCTATATTGTTAATTAAAGTAAAAGTACCGTCTTTTTCTGTTAATAAACCAGCTCCGTCTGCCATAGAACCGTAAACAAAATCTGGAGTACTTTCTAATTTATCTTCAGAAGATAAAATTGGAGTAATTTGTAGTGATGAAAACGCGCCCTCTGGTTTTAAAAAATTAGGAGTTTTAGAGGCTTGTAACGGAATTAATTCTGCAATAGAAAAATCTTTTCCATCTTTCCCATCTTTTCCGTTAATACCATCAATACCATCGTTTCCATTTATTCCGTTAATACCGTCTTCTACGTTACAGCTTGTAATGGCAATAGCCATACTTAATAAAAAAAGTTTTGTTAAATTTTTCATGTTCTAGTAAATGATTTTAAAGTTTGTGTTTCAAAACTACTACTAGCGCATTTAATCTTTGTAAACCTAATAAGGTTGTTGTG
>CALHCK010000130.1 GCA_937936695.1 uncultured Polaribacter sp. | reverse complement strand
TCTATTTTATAAATTTTTGCAGCCTCTGCTCCCATACCAGTATATACCAATTTTCCTTCGTCTAAGATTTTTTTTCCATCCCAACTCATTTCGTATATTCTGTTCTCGTTACCTTCTATTTTATTATCGGCACTTTTTTGTTTTCCTGCAGTATTAATAATTACATAGGCTTTGTGAGTTTCTTCGTCCCAAAAAACACCGGGATCATCTAATACTTTTGCTTTTGGCAGCATAATAGTAGGCTTTGTCCATGGCCCTCTAATATCTTTAGCAGTAGTAACCATTAAACCATGTTGATAATCTATTTGGTAACAATACCAAGTACCTTCATGATATGCTAAGTCTCCTGCCCATACTCCAAAAGAATACCCATTCATTCTATCCCAATTATATTCTGGAGCCCAAGATAAACTATCAAACACATGTCCTACATTTGTCCAGTTTACCATATCTTTAGATTCTAAAATAGGCATACCTGGTGATACGTGTTGCTTAGAAGTTATCATATAATAAGTATCTCCTACTTGTTCTATATCAGAATCTGGATAATCTGCATTTAAAATAGGATTTATATAAGTCCCATCTCCTTGATCTCCCCAACTACCCGTTGTACCTTGTGCTAATTGTTTCTTTGGTTTAGAAACCTCTTTCTCTTTAGTTTCGGTTTTTGCTTTACATCCTAAAACAGTAATTGCAGAAACAAAAAATAGTGTTTTAAAAACACCTAAACGTGATATTTTCATTTATTCTCTTTTTAAATTCTTATAATAAGTTTAGTTACCATTAAATGGATTGATCTTTTAAATTACCAAATAAATTGTAACACAAAAAATAAGTTAGTTCAACAAAAAATAAAAATACATATATTTTTTATTAAACTAACTTATTTCAATTTCTGATTATTTTTTTAACCTTTTAAAACAATAATCTTTTATGTTTTTTATTGAGGAGTTAACTCAATAAGTTTTACTGCATGAGAAGCAAAATCTATTTTTAAAGTAAGTTTACCATCTTCCTTACTAACAATAGAATCTGTCATGGTTTGTGGTAACTTAGAAATTTCTTCATATTTCTTTATATTAGTATTCAATACATTTCTCCAAGCATCACCAAAACGATCAGAAGGTCTGTTTCCGTATATTCTTCCATTAGGTAGTTCTTCCACACCTGCTGCTCTTAAATCTTTGTATAACTCATGCATAAAAACTCCATTATTTCTATCCACAGTCCATTGATTCATTTTCCATGTAGTTCCATTGTTTATCAAACTACCTTCTAACTGAGTATAAAATGTTTTACCTCCTGTAGTTATTCTGCTTGTATTATGGTTGTACACTAAAATATATATTTTACCATCTTTAAGAACTGGTATAGCTCCTCCAAAACTTGTTTTATTGTTTACTGATTTTGGTTTGCTTGCTCTCAATCTCATACCGTTTTCCATCATCTGAAACATGTACATTACATTTTTTCTACCTGCAGGTAATGAACTAGACTCTACTTCTTGCCCCCAATCGTAAATTTCTGACAATCTACTCTCATAAGCCATATCTGCAATTGTTGCATACCAACTAGCTCCTAAATCAGTAGCATCACTTAAACTAAGACCTCTAACTCTATTTTCATCTCTTAGCATACCAAACTCTTGAATATCAAAAGGAATATTTCTAAATTGAGGGTAACTATCTAACTTTCTCCTATAAATTCCAACAGCTTCAGGAAATTTTATTTTGTTTTGATCAATTTTTTCATAATATGATATAGCAAAAAAGCTCATTTTAGCACCAATTCCTCCTGTTGCAAAGTTTCTACCAGTTGCGCAATGGTCTATAATTTCTGTTGTAAAACTAGCTCCTCCTTCTGTTAAAGAATTTCCAGGCCCTACAATAGCATCTGGAATTACCTTTGTAAGTGCATCTACAGTAAAATCGTAATGTCTAAAATATTGATCTCTCGTACCTCTCCAATGACCTGGAACAAGATTAGGTTCAGTTCCTACTCTAAATCTCCAAGTTTTCACCTCTTCCATTCCAAATTCATCTACCAAGGCTTGGGCAAATGCATTTACATACTGTGTCCATAAATCATAATCTTTTGGCGGTTTAGAATTCCCATAAGTATCCCTCACTCTTGGTAAAACACTCATATCCCAAGGTACATTATCTAACACTATACGAGGCTTAAATCCAGTAGATACAAAACTTCTCATATCTGATATAAACCTTGTGAAATCTGTTATAATTTTACCTGAATCATCTACTCCTTTATAAAAAACATTATGAGAATCTAATCTCCCTCCCATTGTTCTCACTAGATTATAACTCTTTACATAATCTTTTATTCCTTCTATAGAGCTCCTAAAACCAGAACTCCTAAATCTAGTTTGATTAATCATTGGTCTTGTTGACCAAAAATTATATAACTCTCCGGCTACATCACCTGTATTAATTGAAATAACCTTGTTTGCATCTAATTTAAGAATGCTATCATTCATCACTTCTTCTTCAACAACCTCTTCAACAACCTCTTCAACAACCTCTTCAACAACCTCTTCTGCTTCTTTAACAACTTCTTCTACCGTGTCTTTAGAACACTGGAAAAAGAATAAAGCTGTAATGACTAGTAAGCCTATTTTTGTAATGTTTTTTGTTTTAAAAAATACCATGTACTCAAGTTTTTTTTTAATAATAAAATATATTTTATTATTCGTTAGTAATTTAGTTAAATTCCTTTTTCTTAGTTTAACGTTAGTCTCAATATCAACGTGTAAATTACAGCTGATTATTAATTTTTTTTCATGTATGTAATTTTATAATTACCAGAACCAAGTTTTACAGATGAACTGTCATACTCTATTTTATTACCAACTTTAAAGTCCTTAAATGACTCTCCATTAATAGTTAATGATTTAAATTCATTTTCATTTAAAACCAATTTAGCTTTTGTATTAAATGGCACTTCTAAATTTATCGATAATACTTTGTCACTGATATTCCAATCATTTTTTATAAATCCATAAGGAGTAGGGACTGACACATTAGTTCTTGTAATTTTATTTGAAAACTCTGGGTCTACAATAAATTCTTTATACCCTACTTTTTCAGTTGTTGACTTTATTCCTCCTAAAGATTCATAAAAATAAGCAGCAAAACCACTATGCATTGGGTGGTTTAAAGAATTTGTTGGTCCTTCCAACTTCTCCCATTCAAACTGACGCTCTGGCCATGTAGTAAAACCTTTACCCATTACGTAAGTTTGACTCGGAAAATCTGGTGTTGTTAAGATTTGATATGCTAAATCTGCTTTTCCGTATTTAGTAAGTACTGTATATATATACCTATTACCATGTATACCTGTAGAATGATGACCTCCCTTAACCTTAGTAATATCATGCTCTAAACCACTTAAAACAACACCAATATTATTATCAAAAACCATTCCAAACTGTAAAGCTTGTACAGTTGCTGTTTGACTACCGTACCATTTAAAATCTGTATTTGGGACATTTACTAAG
>CALHCK010000129.1 GCA_937936695.1 uncultured Polaribacter sp. | reverse complement strand
CTAAAAATTACGAAATACTAATTTTTAACATTTAGTTAATGTTATTTTAATAAAAAAATAACGTCCAATTAACATATTAACTAAATACAAAACTAGTATGCACTTTTTTTTAAACTTGAAAAAGTTATTTCACATTCACTTTTTTTTATTGTTTTACTGACGTTTGATTGTGTTCAGACAAGTAAAAATGTAACTATAAAATAATTAACTAAAGAATGAAAGAAACAACTATTTCTTGTTATCAAGGAAAAATCCGATTGAAATTTAAAGTACTTCTTGCTTTATCTTTTCTTACATCGGTATTACATTCTCAATCTTCGCTAAGATGCGATTTTGGAAATGAAGATAACAAAAGAAACAAAACGTTTAATTTTTGGGACATCGAAAATAAAATTTTCTCTGGCCCTATAAATCCTGCTTCAGACAGTCAAGTAGATAATGGCGGTAGAGCTCGTAGGATGAACTTTATTAGAACTCTTGGTGGCTGGAGAGCTCGTGGAGAAGAGGCGAAAGACTTCTCTGGAGATTTAGCAACATTTAGTAACGGAGAATACGTTTTTGATGCGCAACCAATGATTGATAAGATTAAGCAATACAGAGCAAACGGAATACGAATAAACCAAATTGTTTTAGACAATCCGCCATGGGTTTTTCAGCGTGGTTTAAATTTTGTTGAAAACATTAACAATAGAGATTACCTTACTTCTACACAAATAGAAACCTACGGTAATGCAATTCCGCCTAATAGTAATTATCAATGGCGTTTATTTGTAAGATCTGTGATGGATGCATTAGTGGCTGAATTTGGAGTATCAACTGTAGAAAATTGGAGATTTAGAGGGGGTACAGAAATTGAAACTCCTGGGCACTGGGCAGGTACAAAACAACAGTACTTTAATCATTATAGAACCATTGTAGAAGAAGTAAAACGTGCTGTACCTAACGCTAAAGTTGGAGCACATTTTAGAGAAGCTAATTTTACAACAAATAGAAGAAACTATAGAAACCAAATTATAGAATCTTTTAGCAGTGATTTTTTTGATTGGACAAAAGAAAACAATGTGCCTTACGATTTTATAGGTATTTCATACTACCCTTTCTTTAATAGGTTAGATGGTGGTCTTGGTGGTTTAGATGTTTTTAATTATTATGATGAAGGCATAAAACCATTTAGAGACAATCCTAACTTTAATAGAAATGCAGATATAGAAATCCATGAATTTTGGTTGTTTACAAATTTTGGAAATGGATTATTGGTAGATGCAGGTACCTCTCATGGTGCTGCGTATATGCTTAAACTAGCTAGATTAGCTTATGAAAGAGATATAAAGAAAATCAATCAATGGGGTTACGGTAAAATTGGTAGATTATTATCACCTCAAAGAATGGCTTTTAGATTACTTGGTACTGTTGAAGGGCAAGATAGATATAGATATACTGCTGATATTAATACGAAACACAGTAATACCATAGATGCTTTATTTACAACAAATAGCGCTACTGGAGACAGAAGAAGGTATAATGCTTTCGTATCTAATTATAGTCATATTCCAGAATATCAATCTGCTGCAGACAGAGAGCGTGTAGTGGTTAACACCATACTACCTGTTGCTACGGGTAAAAACTATGAGTATAGAATTATTTCTTACGGTAGATCTCAATCTGGTTTTAACATGTTAAAAAGTAAAAATCAAGGTAGATATAGAAGAAACGAAAGTAATGGTGGTTGGATTAGAAATGGTGCAAATGCTCAGTACGGACATATATCTAAATCTATGGGAGGTAGTGGTAGTACTAGAAGGTCTCGTCTAGATCAATTAGAAAGAGATGCGAATACTTTACAGAAATACAATCAATTTCAGGCCTCGGATTGGATAAGAGCCTCCACAAGAAATATCGATGGAACAAGTACTAAATCTAGAGCTACGATAACATTAAACCTAGAATCGTTTATGTTACAAAAGATTGAAATTAGATTACTACCAGGAAGAACAGCTAATAAATCAGTAGAAATAGATAATTCAAAAGAAAAAATATTATCTCCTGTAGAAGAAGAAATTCAAACTTCTGTTAACCTGTACCCTAACCCTGCAAAAGATAATTTTAACCTTTCTTTACAAGGATTTACACAAGCTAATATTACAATTAGTAATATGTTAGGTAAATTAGTTTACAAAGAAACTACTACTAAATCTAATATTGTAATTCACACTACAAATAGATTTACAAAAGGTGTATACTTGGTAAAAGTAATAGATAGTAATGGTAAAAGTTTTACAAAAAGACTAATTATTAACTAGTAACCAATTAATAACTTTTAAAGTTAAAAATTCATGCTATAAAGCCAACCTATATATTATATACGTTGGCTTTTAAATTAATTAGAATTAATTGCATAAAAAAACCCGAAACTAATGTTTCGGGTTTTGCGGAGAAAGAGGGATTCGAACCCCCGGACCTGTTACAGTCAACAGTTTTCAAGACTGCCGCATTCGACCACTCTGCCATTTCTCCTGAGCGTCTCATCAGTATTACCTGATTGCGGGTGCAAATATACAACCTTTTTTAAGTTCTAAAAAATAAAAAATGCTTTTTTTTTAACTTTTTTAAAAATAAATAATTCTACTTTTGTTATTTATCTAATAATATGGAATTTACGTGGGATTTATTATTACTTGTTATTGTTGGTTTTTGTGCTGGTGCAATTAACATTGTAGCTGGTGGCGGCTCTTTACTAAGTTTGCCTATTCTTATTTTTTTAGGTTTACCACCTAATGTGGCAAATGCCTCTAATAGAATTGCAATAATTTTTCAAAATATATTTGCTGTAAAAGGTTTTAAAAGCAAAGGTGTCTCTGCATACCCTTTTAATATTTACTTATCAATATCTGCCTTAATTGGTGCTATCATTGGAGCTTCTTTAGCTGTAGATATAAAAGGAGACTTGTTTAATAAAATATTGGCATTTGTAATGCTTATAATAGTTGTTTATATGATTTTTAAACCTAAAGTAAATACTACAACTATTTTAGAAAGAATAACAGGTAAACATCTCTGGTTAGGTATACTCTCTTTTTTCTTTGTAGGTATTTATGGTGGTTTTATTCAAGCAGGAGCTGGTTTTATTATGTTATTTTTCTTATCAACTATTAATAAAGTATCTCTTGTAAAAGGTAATGCTATTAAAGTGTTTGTTGCTCTTATATACTCTTTGGCTGCAGTTGCTGTATTTATGTATAATGATATGATTAATTGGACTTATGGATTAATTTTATCTATCGGAAATGCTTCTGGTGGTTGGTTTATGAGTAGATATTCTGCAAATAAAGGAGATGGGTTTGTACGTTACTTTATAATTATAATGATTGTTGTTATGGCAATAAAATTATGGTTCTTCTAACAAAATAAATTATCTTTGGCTTTTAATTTTTAAGCTTATTTACAATGTTTAATTCTTTCGGAAATATATTAAGAGTAACTACATATGGAGAATCTCACGGAACCGCTATTGGTGGTGTTATTGATGGTTTTCCTGCAGGTGTAAAAATAGATCTTGAAGCGGTTCAAGAAGAATTGAATAGACGTAAACCTGGACAATCTAAAATTGTTACACAGCGTAAAGAACCAGATACTGTAGAATTTAATTCTGGTATTTTTGAAGGAGTTTCTACAGGTACATCTATTGGTTTTATCATTAAAAACACAAATCAAAAAAGTAAAGATTACAACCATAATACTAATGTATACAGACCTTCTCATGCAGATTATACATATGATAAAAAATATGGTATTAGAGACTATAGAGGTGGTGGAAGAAGTTCTGCCAGAGAAACTGCCAATTGGGTAGTTGCTGGTGCTTTAGCAAAACAACTAATTAATAGTATAGATATTAATGCTTTTACATCTTCTGTAGGAGACATTTTTATGGAAAAGCCTTATCAAGATTTAGATTTTTCTAAAACAGAAAGCAATATCGTACGTTGTCCTGATGAAGATTCTGCTGAAAAAATGATTACTAGAATACAAGAAATTAGAAAAGCCGGAGATACTATTGGTGGTACTATTACTTGTGTTGCTAAAAATGTACCTGTAGGTTTAGGAGAACCTATTTTTAACAAATTACATGCGCAATTGGGTAGTGCAATGCTTTCTATAAATGCCGTAAAAGGATTTGAGTTTGGTAGTGGTTTTTGCGGTGCAAAAATGAAAGGTTCTGAACATAATGACATTTTTAATGCAGATGGTTCTACAAAATCAAACCTTTCTGGAGGGATACAAGGTGGTATTAGTAACGGTATGGATATTTACTTTAGAGTAGCTTTTAAACCTGTTGCAACTATTATGAGCAACCAACAAACAATAAACTCTGAATACGAACTTACTGAAATTATAGGTAAGGGTCGTCATGATCCTTGTGTGGTTCCTAGAGCAGTACCTATTGTAGAAGCTATGACTGCTTTGGTTTTAGCTGATTTTTTCTTATTAAATAAAACAAGAAATATAAACATATAATTCTTTTTTAATACAATTAAAAAAAATCTCAAACTAATAAGTTTGAGATTTTTTTTATGCTTGCCCTGTAGGTCCAAAATTCATAGGAATAGATGGTCCCTCAAAATCTTTAATTTCACCGTTTTGCTGTTCAAACTTTCTAATATTATCTATCAAAGCTTGTGCTAATCTTTTTGCATGCTGCGGTGTTAATATAATTCTAGATTTTACTTTAGCCTTTGGTACACCAGGCATAATGTTTATAAAATCTACTATAAACTCAGACATAGAGTGGTTTATAACTGCTAAATTAGAATAAGTTCCTTCTGCTATTTCCTGACTTAATTCTATATCTATTTGTCCTTCTTTATTTTTATGATCATCCATAATATATCTAATAATTTTTATGATTATTCTAATTTTGTGAAAAGTACAAAAAATAAAAAAGTTGAACTGATTATTGTAAATTAATTACAATATTCAGTTCAACTTATATAGTTAACTAGTTACTAAATTATTATTAGAAACTACCTTCTATCTCATCTTTAGGTCCAACAATTACATTGTCGTAAGATCTCATACCAGTACCTGCAGGAATTTTCTTACCTACAATTACATTTTCTTTCAATCCTTCTAATTTATCAATTTTACCGTTTACAGCAGCCTCATTTAATACTTTAGTGGTCTCTTGGAAAGAAGCCGCAGATATAAATGATTTTGTTTGTAAAGAAGCTCTTGTAATACCTTGTAATACTTGTTCTGCTGTTGCAGGTCTAGCATCTCTTGCTTCAACTAAGTTTTGATCATTTCTTCTTAATAAAGAATTTTCATCTCTTAATTGACGAGCTGTAATAATTTGCCCTTCTTTAAGGTTTTCAGAATCACCAGAATTTTCAACAACTTTCATTCCATAAATAGCATCATTTTCTTGAATAAAGTCAGTTTTATGTATTAACTGATTTTCTAAGAAAAGAGTATCTCCAGAATCAATAATTTTAACTTTACGCATCATTTGACGTACTACTACTTCAAAATGCTTGTCGTTAATTTTTACCCCTTGTAAACGGTATACTTCTTGAATCTCGTTTACTAAGTATTCTTGAACAGCTGAAGGCCCTTTAATTCTTAAGATATCAGAAGGAGTTGTTGCTCCATCAGATAAAGGCATACCAGCTTTAATAAAGTCATTTTCCTGAACTAATATTTGGTTAGAAAGTTTTACTAAGTATTTACTTACATCTCCAGTTTTAGATTCAACAATAATTTCTCTATTACCACGCTTTATTTTTCCGAAAGATACCACACCATCAATTTCTGAAACTACAGATGGATTAGATGGATTACGTGCTTCAAATAATTCTGTTACACGAGGTAAACCTCCAGTAATATCTCCTGCTTTACCAGATTTTCTTGGTATTTTTACTAAAGTATGACCTGGTTGTACAGTATCTCCATCATCTACCATTAAGTGTGCACCTACTGGTAAACTGTAAGAACGTAATACATTACCATCATTATCTTCAATAATTAAAGAAGCAATAATCTTTTTGTTCTTAGAGTCAGTCATTACTTTCTCTTGGAAACCAGTTTGCTCATCTATTTCTACAGAATAGTTAATACCCTGCTCTAAATTATCAAACTTAACTTTTCCACCAAACTCAGATACAATTACCCCGTTAAATGGATCCCACTGTACAATTGCGTCACCTTTTTTAATCGTCTTTCTTTCTTTATCAAAAATAATAGAACCGTAAGGTAAAATATTTGTACTCTGCGTTATTCCTGTTTTAGCATCTATAATTTTTATTTCTGCTGTTCTAGAAATTACAATATCAATATCATTCCCATCGCTATCTTTACCTACTACTGTACGTAAATCATCAATAGTTACGTTACCATCAAACTTAGCTATTAATTTGTTTTCTTCAGAAATGTTACCAGCTACCCCTCCAACGTGGAAAGTACGTAATGTTAACTGTGTACCTGGTTCTCCAATAGATTGCGCTGCAATTACTCCTACTGCCTCACCAATTTGTACTTTGTTTAAAGTTGATAAACTTTGACCGTAACATTTAGCACAAATACCTCTTGTAGATTCACATGTTAATGGAGATCTTACTTCTAAAGCATCTATACCAGATTTTTCTACAGCTAATGCTAATTGAGAAGTTATTGGTTGATTCGCTTCTAAAATAAGTTCTTCTGTTAATGGGTGATATACATCTTGTAAAGAAATACGACCTTCAATCCTATCTGATAAAGATTCTACAATCTCATCATTTTTCTTTAAAGGACTTACTTCTAACCCTCTTAACGTACCACAATCTTCTTCATTAATAATTACATCCTGAGAAACATCAACTAATCTACGAGTTAAGTAACCAGCATCGGCAGTTTTTAATGCCGTATCTGCAAGTCCTTTACGCGCACCGTGAGTAGAGATAAAGTATTCTAAAATTGATAATCCTTCTTTAAAGTTAGAAAGAATCGGGTTTTCAATAATCTCTCCACCACCTGCGGTAGATTTTTTAGGTTTTGCCATTAATCCACGCATACCTGTTAACTGACGGATCTGTTCTTTAGAACCCCTCGCTCCAGAATCAAGCATCATGTATACCGAGTTAAAACCTTGTTGATCTTCACGTAAACGTTTCATAGATAACTCAGTTAAATCGTTATTGGTTCTACCCCAAATATCAATTACCTGATTGTAACGCTCTTTCTGCGTTAACATACCCATGTTATAGTTTCCTACAATAACATCTACTTCTTTATTAGCGGCATCAATCATAGATTGCTTTTCTTTAGGTATAATAATATCACCTAAAGAGAAAGATAGTCCACCTTGGAAGGCAAACTTATACCCCATGTTTTTTATTTGATCTAAGAATGCCCCTGTTGTAGGAATATCTGTAGCTTTTAAAATACCACCAATAATTCCTCTTAAGTTTTTCTTAGTCAATACTTCGTTAATATAACCAGCTTTAGCAGGTACAACCTCGTTAAATAAAACTCTACCTACAGTAGTTTTTATAATTCTAGTTACTTGCTCACCGTTTTCATCAACGTCTTGAGTTCTTACTTTAATACCAGCATTTAAGTCTACTTGTTCTTCGTTAAAAGCAATAGTAACTTCTTCTGGCGAATAGAAAGTTAATCCTTCTCCTTTGATTTTTACCTCTGGAGTAGAAATTCTTTCTTTAGTCATATAGTATAAACCAAGTACCATATCCTGAGAAGGTACAGTTACTGGTGCACCATTAGCAGGGTTTAAAATATTATGAGAAGCTAACATTAATAACTGTGCTTCTAAAATAGCTTCTGGTCCTAATGGTAAGTGAACCGCCATTTGATCTCCATCAAAATCCGCATTAAATGCAGAACAAGATAATGGGTGTAGTTGTATTGCTTTACCTTCTATTAATTTAGGTTGAAAAGCCTGAATACCTAGTCTGTGTAGCGTAGGGGCTCTGTTTAATAATACAGGATGTCCTTTAATTACATTTTCTAATATATCCCAAACTACTGGTTCTTTTCTATCTATAATTTTCTTTGCAGATTTTACAGTTTTTACAATACCTCTTTCTATTAATTTTCTAATAACAAAAGGTTTGTATAATTCTGCTGCCATATCTTTTGGCAATCCACATTCAGATAATTTCATTTCAGGTCCAACAACAATTACAGAACGTGCAGAATAATCAACACGCTTACCAAGTAAGTTTTGACGGAAACGACCTTGTTTACCTTTTAATGAATCTGATAAAGATTTTAATGGTCTGTTAGATTCTGTTTTTACAGCAGATGATTTACGTGTGTTATCAAATAAAGAATCTACAGATTCTTGTAACATACGTTTTTCATTACGTAAAATTACTTCAGGAGCTTTTATTTCAACTAATCTTTTTAAACGATTGTTTCTAATAATAACTCTTCTATATAAATCATTTAAATCTGAAGTAGCAAAACGACCTCCATCTAATGGTACTAAAGGACGTAATTCTGGTGGAATAACCGGAATTGCCTTCATTATCATCCACTCTGGATTATTCTCTCTATTTTTTTGAGAATCTCTAAACGCTTCTACAACATTTAAACGCTTTAACGCTTCTGTTTTACGTTGTTTAGATGTTTCTGTATTTGCTTTGTGTCTTAATTGAAAAGATAACTCATCTAAATCTATACGAGCTAATAAATCTATTAAACACTCAGCACCCATTTTAGCAATAAACTTGTTTGGGTCAGAATCTTCTAAGTACTGATTGTCTTGTGGCAACTCATCAGCAATATCC
Source organism: uncultured Polaribacter sp. (assembly GCA_937936695.1). Taxonomy (GTDB): domain Bacteria; phylum Bacteroidota; class Bacteroidia; order Flavobacteriales; family Flavobacteriaceae; genus Polaribacter. The sequence continues at coordinate 26,830 of CALHCK010000129.1, read as the reverse complement.
AAATATTCTTCTTCACTTAAGAAATCCATTTTTTGTAATGGCTCTCCTTCTGCATTTTTTGCAATACCTGGCTGAATTACTACGTATCTTTCGTAGTAAATAATCATATCTAACTTTTTAGATGGTAAACCTAAAAGGTATCCCATTTTGTTAGGTAATGATCTAAAGTACCATATATGAGCTACAGGAACTACTAAATTAATGTGTCCTACTCTATCTCTACGTACTTTCTTTTCTGTAACTTCTACCCCACATCTATCACAAACGATACCTTTGTAGCGTATTCTTTTGTACTTTCCACAAGCACACTCATAATCCTTTACAGGACCAAAGATACGCTCACAAAATAAACCATCTCTTTCTGGTTTATGTGTACGGTAATTTATAGTTTCTGGTTTTAAAACTTCACCTTTAGAAATTTCTAAAATAGACTCTGGTGATGATAAACCAATAGATATTTTATTAAACTTTTTTACAGTGTACTTTTCTTGTTTTCTTGCCATGTCTTTTAATAAGTATTCAGTTGGCAGTATTCAGTTTTCAATAACATTACTGTTATTGAAAACTGGTTACTGAAAAAATTTATTCTTCTAATCTAACGTCTAAACCTAAACCTTTAAGTTCGTGCATTAATACGTTAAACGATTCTGGTAAACCTGGTTCTGGCATAGTTTCACCTTTAACAATACTTTCGTATGTTTTAGCTCTACCCATTACATCATCAGATTTTACAGTTAAGATTTCTCTTAAGATACTAGATGCACCATATGCCTCTAATGCCCAAACTTCCATCTCTCCAAAACGCTGACCTCCAAATTGAGCTTTACCTCCTAATGGTTGTTGTGTAATTAATGAATAAGGACCTATAGAACGCGCGTGCATTTTATCTTCAATCATGTGTCCTAACTTAATCATATAAATTACCCCAACTGTTGCAGGCTGATCAAATCTTTTTCCTGTACCTCCGTCAAATAAATAGGTATGTCCAAATCTTGGTACTCCAGCTTCATCTGTAAATTTATTGATTTGATCTAAAGACGCTCCATCAAAAATTGGTGTTGCATACTTTCTATCTAATTTTTGACCTGCCCAACCAAGAACAGTTTCATAAATCTGACCAATATTCATACGAGAAGGTACCCCTAATGGATTTAAAACAATATCTACAGGTGTTCCGTCTTCTAAGAAAGGCATATCTTCTGCTCTTACAATACGAGCAACAATACCTTTATTTCCGTGACGTCCAGCCATTTTATCACCTACTTTTAACTTACGTTTTTTAGCGATATAAATTTTAGCTAGTTTTAAGATTCCTGCTGGTAACTCATCACCCACAGAAATTGTAAACTTTTGACGACGTAAAGAACCTTGTAAATCGTTTACTTTAATTTTATAGTTGTGAACTAATTCACCAACCATATCATTAAGTTCTTTATCAGTAGTCCAAGATCCTGTTAAGTGAACATAATCATCTACAGAGTTTAACATTTTAAGTGTATATTTCTTACCTTTTGGTAAAACTTCTTCACCTAAATCATTAAATACTCCTTGAGAAGTTTTTCCACTAATTAAAGTAAATAACTTATCTATTAACTGATCTTTTAAATCTTCAAATTTAGAAACAAAAGAAGCTTCTAAAGTAGCAACTGCTTCTTTATCTCTTAATCTTTTGTTTTTATCTTTTAAAGCTCTTTTAAATAATTTTTTATCAATTACTACCCCTCTTAAAGATGGCGATGCTTTTAAAGATGCGTCTTTTACATCTCCTGCTTTATCACCAAAAATAGCACGTAATAATTTTTCTTCTGGTGTAGGATCAGATTCTCCTTTAGGTGTAATTTTACCAATTAAAATATCACCAGGATTCACTTCTGCACCAATACGGATCATTCCGTTTTCATCTAAATCTCTAGTAGCTTCTTCAGATACGTTAGGTATGTCATTAGTTAACTCTTCAGTTCCTAATTTTGTATCTCTAACATCTAAAGAATACTCATCAATATGAATAGATGTAAATATATCTTCACGAACAACTTTTTCAGAAATCACAATCGCATCCTCAAAGTTATACCCTTTCCAAGGCATAAAGGCAACTTTCATGTTACGTCCTAAAGCTAATTCTCCTTTTTGTGTAGCATAACCTTCACATAAAACCTGTCCTTCTTCTACTCTATCTCCTTTTTCTACAATAGGTTTTAAGTTAATAGAAGTACCTTGGTTTGTTTTTCTAAATTTAATTAAGTTATAAGATACTTCATCAGAATCAAAACTTACCATTTTTTCTTCTTCAGTTCTATCGTACTTAATTGTAATTTTGTTAGCATCTACATACTCAACTACACCTGCTCCTTCAGAGTTTATTAATATACGAGAGTCTTTTGCAACTCTACGTTCTAAACCAGTTCCAACAATTGGAGATTCTGGTCTTAATAAAGGTACTGCCTGACGCATCATGTTAGATCCCATCAATGCACGGTTGGCATCATCATGTTCTAAGAACGGAATTAATGATGCTGATATTGATGCAATTTGATTTGGAGCAACATCCATGTAATCAATGTCACTTGGCGTTACTACAGGGAAATCCCCCTCTTCACGAGCAATAACTCTATCTAAAACAAAACTACCGTCTTCGTTTAATTCTAAATTAGATTGGGCAATTTTCATACCTTCCTCTTCTTCAGCACTTAAATAAGCTGGCTCCTCGTTTGCAACAATACCATTATCTACTTTTCTATATGGCGTTTCAATAAAACCTAAGTTGTTAACTTTCGCAAATACAGATAAAGAAGAAATCAAACCAATATTTGGCCCCTCTGGTGTTTCAATAGGACAAAGACGACCATAATGTGTATAGTGTACATCTCGCACCTCAAAACCTGCTCTTTCTCTTGATAAACCACCTGGACCTAATGCAGATAATCTACGTTTGTGTGTAATCTCTGCTAATGGATTTGTTTGATCCATAAACTGAGATAATTGGTTAGTACCAAAGAAAGAATTAATTACAGAAGATAATGTTTTTGCATTGATCAAATCTATAGGTGTAAAAACTTCGTTATCACGTACATTCATACGTTCACGAATAGTTCTAGCCATACGAGCTAAACCAACACCAAACTGACCTGCTAACTGTTCTCCAACAGTTCTTACACGTCTGTTAGATAAGTGATCAATATCATCTACTTCTGCTTTAGAATTTATTAACTCAATTAAATATTTAATAATTGTTATTATATCTAACTTAGTTAATACTTTCTGATCTATAGGTTCATTTAACTGCAGTTTTGTGTTCATTCTAAAACGACCAACTTCACCTAAATTATATCTTTGTTCAGAGAAAAATAATTTATCTATAATACCACGTGCAGTCTCTTCATCTGGCGGTTCTGCATTACGTAATTGTCTATAAATATGCTCTACAGCTTCTTTCTCTGAGTTTGTAGGATCTTTTTGTAATGTGTTATGGATAATAGCATAATCGGCCATATCATTATCTTCTTTATGAAGTAAAATGGTTTTAGCTCCTGCTTCTATTATCTCATCAATATGTTCTTTATCTAAAATAGTATCACGATCAAAAATAATCTCATTACGCTCAATAGATACTACTTCTCCAGTATCTTCATCTACAAAATCTTCGTGCCATGTTTTTAAAACTCTAGCCGCTAATTTTCTTCCTAATACTTTTTTTAATCCAGCTTTAGATACTTTTACTTCTTCTGCAAGATCAAAAATCTCTAAAATATCTTTATCTCTTTCAAAACCAATGGCTCTGAATAATGTTGTTACTGGTAATTTTTTCTTTCTATCAATATAAGCATACATTACTTGATTGATATCGGTAGCAAATTCTATCCAAGAACCTTTAAAAGGAATTACCCTAGCAGAATATAATTTTGTACCGTTTGCGTGGAAAGACTGTCCAAAAAATACACCTGGTGATCTGTGTAATTGAGATACTACCACACGTTCTGCACCATTTATTACAAAGGTACCAGAGTTTGTCATATAAGGAATTGTACCAAGATATACATCTTGTACAATAGTTTCGAAATCTTCGTGTTCTGGGTCTGTACAATATAATTTAAGACGCGCTTTTAAAGGAACACTATGTGTTAGACCTCTTTCTATACATTCTTGAATAGAATATCTTGGAGGATCTACAAAGTAGTCTAAAAATTCTAATACAAATTGATTTCTTGTATCAGTAATAGGAAAGTTATCCATGAAGGTTTTATACAAACCCTCTTCACCTCTTTCTTCTGCTTTAGTTTGAAGTTGAAAAAAATCTTGAAAAGATTTTACCTGAATATCCAAAAAATCTGGATATTCTTTTATCATTTGAGAAGTTGCGAAATTGATTCTTTCAGTAGTGTTTTTCGTTGCCAAAAGAGAATATTTTTTTGATTAAAATCTGAATTAAAATAAAGAACGAATATATACACAAAATGGTTTAGGACTAAGAACAACTGTTCTTAGTACCTAAACCTAAATTTGTTTTCCCGTTTCTATATTTGGAAATCGGGACTAATAGCTTACTTAAGCTCTACTTCAGCTCCAGCTTCTTCTAAAGACTTTTTAAGACCTTCAGCCTCATCTTTAGATACACCTTCTTTTACTGCTGCAGGAGCGCTATCTACAATACCTTTAGCTTCTTTTAATCCTAAACCAGTTAATTCTTTAACTAATTTTACAACAGCTAATTTAGAACCACCTGCTGCTTTTAAGATTACATCAAATTCAGTTTGCTCATCAGCACCACCATCAGCACCACCTGCTGCTGGACCTGCTACAGCTACTGCTGCTGCTGCTGGCTCTATACCATACTCATCTTTTAAGATAGTAGCTAATTCATTAACTTCTTTTACTGTTAAGTTAACTAATTGTTCTGCGAAATCTTTTAAATCTGCCATTTTACTTGTTTTTAATTTTGTTTATTATAGTTTTATTTGTGCGCGTAATTATTTTTCAGATAATGTTTTAATAATACCTGAAAGTGTTTGACCACCTGATTGTAATGCTGAAACAACATTTTTAGCTGGTGATTGTAACAATCCGATGATTTCTCCAATAAGTTCTTCTCTAGATTTAATATCTACTAAAGCATCTAATTGATCATCTCCAATATAAACAGATTCTTCTGCATAAGCTCCTTTCAATAAAGGCTTGTCAGATTTTTTTCTGAATTCTTTGATTAATTTTGCTGGTGCATTTGCAGCCTCAGCTATTAACATTGAAGTGTTACCTTTTAATGTTGTTGGAAGGTCTCCGAAATCTTTATCTGAAGCCTCCATTGCTTTTGCAAGTAATGTATTTTTAACAACTGATAATTGAATACCTGCTTTAAAACAAGCTCTACGTAAATTAGACGTAGTTTGTGCATCAAGTCCAGATATATCTGCTAAATACAACGTGTTAGTATCTGCTAATACTGTTGTTAAATCTTGTATTACTTGTGATTTATCTTCTCTAGTCATAATTATAAGTTTTAACGTATTAAACAGATTTTACCTCAACAGCAATACTAGGACTCATTGTACTAGACATAAAAACGCTTTTTACATACGTTCCTTTTGCAGTTGTTGGTTTCAATTTAATAATTGTTTGTATTAACTCGTTTGCATTTTCTTCAATTTTCTTAGCATCAAAAGATACTTTTCCAATTGCTGCATGCACAATACCTGTTTTATCAACTTTAAAGTCAATTTTACCAGCTTTTACATCTTGTACAGCTTTTGCAACATCCATTGTTACAGTACCTGTTTTAGGGTTAGGCATTAAACCTCTTGGACCTAAAATTCTTCCTAAAGGACCTAATTTACCCATTACACTAGGCATTGTAATAATTACATCTACATCAGTCCATCCTCCTTTAATTTTCTGAAGGAATTCATCTAACCCTACATAATCTGCACCTGCTGCTGTAGCTTCTGCTTCTTTATCTGGAGTTACTAATGCTAAAACTTTTACATCTTTACCAGTACCATGAGGTAAAGTTACTACACCTCTTACCATTTGATTAGCTTTTCTAGGATCTACTCCTAAACGAATTGCTAAATCTACTGAAGCATCGAACTTTACATTAGTAATGTCTTTGACTAGCGATGAAGCAGCAGCTAAATCATAAGATTTAGAGCTATCCAACTTTGCGTGAGCTTCTTTTTGCTTTTTTGTTAATTTTGCCATTTTACTACTTTTTATAAAGTTTATGCTGGTGCATCACCTTTTACTGTTAATCCCATAGAACGTGCTGTACCTGCAATCATTCTCATTGCTGATGATACTTCGAAAGCATTTAAATCTGCCATCTTGTCTTCTGCAATAACTTTAATTTGATCCCAAGTAACTGATGCTACTTTCTTTCTGTTTGGTTCTCCGGAACCTTTTTTAATTTTGGCCGCTTCTAGTAACTGAACTGCTGCAGGAGGAGTTTTTACAACAAAATCAAATGATTTGTCTTTGAAAACAGTAATAACAACTGGTAATACTTTACCTTGTTTGTCTTGCGTTCTTGCATTAAACTGTTTACAGAACTCCATAATGTTAACACCAGCAGCTCCTAAAGCGGGTCCAACCGGCGGCGATGGATTCGCTGCGCCTCCCCTTACTTGTAACTTAACTACTTTACTAACTTCTTTTGCCATTTTAAAAATGTTTTGTGAATTGTTTTAATTTGGAAGCTTAAAACTTTTCTTAATAAATATATATTTGTGTAACAATTATATCTTTTCTACTTGCATATAGCTTAATTCTAATGGTGTTTTTCTTCCGAAAATCTTAACCATTACCTCTAGCTTACGCTTTTCTTCATTTACTTTCTCAATAGTACCATCAAAACCGTTAAAAGGTCCATCTACAACCTTTACAGTTTCTCCTACATTATAAGGTATAGCAACGCTTTCTTCTTGTATAGACAATTCATCTACTTTACCTAACATACGGTTCACTTCTGATTTACGCATAGGCACAGGATCTCCTCCTTTAGTTTCTCCTAAGAAACCAATGACTCCTGTTATAGATTTAATTACGTGTGGTACTTCTCCTGATAAGTTAGCTTCTACCATAATATAACCAGGAAAGTAAACTCTTTCTCTGTTTACTTTCTTTCCATTTCTAACTTGTACAACTTTTTCAGTTGGTACGATTACCTGACTAACATAATCAGACAATCCTACTCTAGAAATTTCAGTTTCTATGTAAGCTTTTACTTTATTTTCTTGTCCTCCAATGGCTCTAACAACATACCATTTCATTACTGAATCAGCTGCCATTATTAATTAGATTTAAACATTGAAAAAAAGTAATCTAAACTAGAATGAAAAACAAAATCTATACCTGCTACTGCTAATGCAAATAAAATTGTAAAAACAGCAACTGTTACAGTAGTTTTTTGAGCATCTTCTTTTGAAATCCAAGTCATATTCTCACTTAATTCTTCAAAAGAATCTTTTATATATTGTATAAATTTCATCCTAAATTGTAAATTTTGCACGGATTGAGGGACTCGAACCCCCGACACCTGGTTTTGGAGACCAGTGCTCTACCAACTGAGCTAAACCCGTTTATAATATTTCATTTATAAAGGTGTCCCAATTTTTATCGGAACACCTTTTATATTTATAATTTCTCGACTATTAATTAGTCTAAAATCTCAGTAACTTGACCTGCACCTACAGTTCTTCCTCCTTCACGGATAGCAAAACGTAAACCTAAGTTTAATGCAATTGGTTGAATTAAATCAACAGTAATTGTTAAGTTATCTCCTGGCATTACCATTTCTACACCGTCAGGTAAGTTAATAGTACCAGTTACATCTGTAGTTCTTACATAAAACTGTGGACGGTAGTTATTATGGAAAGGAGTGTGACGACCACCTTCTTCTTTCTTTAATACATACACCTCAGCTTTAAACTTAGCGTGTGGAGTTACAGAACCTGGCTTACAGATTACCATTCCTCTTTTAATATCTTCTTTTGCAATACCTCTTAATAAGATACCTGCATTATCACCAGCCTCACCTCTATCTAAGATTTGACGAAACATTTCAATACCAGTAATAGTTGAAGCTAATTTCTCAGCACCCATACCAATAATATCAACAGCATCACCAGTGTTAGCAATACCAGTCTCTATACGACCAGTAGCAACAGTACCACGACCTGTAATTGAGAATACATCTTCAATTGGCATTAAGAAATCCTTATCAACCTCTCTTAACGGCTCTTCGATCCAAGAATCACAAGCTTCCATTAATTCCATTACTGTATCAACCCATTTTTGCTCACCATTTAAAGCTCCTAAAGCAGAACCTGAAACTACAGGACCATTATCTCCATCATAATCATAGAAAGATAATAATTCTCTAACCTCCATATCAACTAACTCTAATAACTCTTCATCATCAACCATATCAACTTTGTTTAAGAAAACAACGATACGAGGAATTCCTACCTGACGACCTAATAAGATATGCTCTCTAGTCTGTGGCATTGGACCATCTGTAGCAGCAACAACTAAAATTGCACCATCCATCTGAGCAGCACCCGTTACCATGTTCTTTACGTAATCCGCGTGACCTGGACAGTCAACGTGAGCATAGTGACGATTAGCAGTCTGATATTCTACGTGCGAAGTATTAATAGTAATACCTCTTTCTTTTTCTTCTGGAGCGTTATCGATTTGATCAAAATCTCTTGCTTCTGATAATCCTGCATCAGCTAAAACTTTAGTTATAGCAGCAGTTAAAGTTGTTTTACCGTGATCTACGTGTCCGATAGTACCAATATTTAAGTGTGGTTTCGAACGGTCAAAAGTTCCTTTTGCCATGATTATTAATTTTAATTCTTAGTTTAAATATATTTAATGTCTAATGATCCATTATTGTAAGTGAGCCAATGACGGGATTTGAACCCGTGACCTCATCCCTACCAAGGATGCGCTCTACCAACTGAGCTACACCGGCTTTTGTTGGACTTGAATCTTGAGCGAAAGACCGGGTTCGAACCGGCGACATTCAGCTTGGAAGGCTGACGCTCTACCAACTGAGCTACTTTCGCAAATGTAAATTGTGGGGAGAGCAGGATTCGAACCTGCGAAGACATAGTCAACGGAGTTACAGTCCGTCCTCGTTGGCCGCTTGAGTATCTCCCCTTTAATTTACTATTTTAATGAACTTTTGTTTTTTCTTTGAGCCAATGGAGGGACTCGAACCCACGACCTGCTGATTACAAATCAGCTGCTCTAGCCAGCTGAGCTACATCGGCTTTTGATGTAAAAACAATCCGTTATTGCTAACGGATTGCAAATTTAAGACCTTTTTTTAGTTTAAAAAAACTTTTTTTGATTTTTTTTGATTTTTTTTTTAGAAAGCCTATGAAATAAGGGAATCACGGTGTTTTTCTTTTGATTTTTTAAGTTGTCTCTTTAAATTATCTACAGCAGAACTCACTCCTTCCTCAAAAGACTTGGTTTCTCTTTTAACTATTAACTCGCTTCCTGGAATGTTTATTTTTATTTCTGTTACCTTATTTTCTTTATCACTTGTATTTTGAACCTTTAAGAAAACTTCTGCATCTACTATCTTATCATGAAACTTCTCTAATGTTGCTACTTTTTCTTCTACAAAGATGATTAACTCTTTATCTGCATTAAAATTTACTGACTGTGTGAATACTTTCATATTTATTTTTAATTTTTTGCGCTCTTAGGGTGAGCTTTGTTATACACTTTTTTTATAGCATCTAAACTATTATAAGTATAGACTTGAGTTGAAGCTAAAGATGAATGCCCTAACAATTCTTTAACTGAATTTAAATCTGCTCCTTCGTTTAAAAGGTGTGTTGCAAAAGAATGCCTTAAAATATGAGGACTCTTCTTTTGCTTAGTTGAGACACTCCCAAAATAAGAATTTATAATTCTGTAAACAAGTGTTTCATATATTTTATTTCCTTTCTCTGTTATAAATAAAAATTCTACTTTATTAGGTATGTCTTTTTTTAAAGCTAAATACTTTTTTAAAGTTTCTTTTACAGATCCCAAGAGAGGTACAAATCGTTCTTTATTTCTTTTTCCTAAAACTTTTATAGTTTTATCAAAAACATTGATATCTTTTTCTTTAATATTTATTAGCTCGTTTCTTCTAATACCGGTAGAATAAAAAAACTCTACTATTAATTTATCTCTAAGAGCAACAAAATCTTCTTTAACCTCTATAAGATTGATAACTTTATTAATTTCTTGCTGATTAAAAGGTACCTGAACCTTACTTTGAACTTTTAATGATTTATGTTTTGCTAAAGGATTGATTTGAATTTGATTTGTTTTTTGAAGAAATTTATAAAAACTCTTTAACGCACTTACTTTTCTATTAACTGTTCTATTAGACACCTTAAGTTCTACTAAAGAAACAATCCAACTTCTAATTTGACTATAATTAACCTCTAGTAAATTCTCTTGATCATATTCGGTCAATAAAAAATCAACAAAAGATGTTAAATCTTTCCTGTAAGCTACCACTGTATTTACAGAATATTTTTTCTCGTAAGACAGGTATTCTAAAAATGCGTTTACCAATTTATTTGTGCTTTTAGTAAATTTACAAAAAAAAGCATAAAAAAACTCGTATTGACAAATCAATACGAGTTTTATAATTTTAAAATAAGTTATCTCTAACCTACTTCTTCTTGTGTTCTTAATTTCTGAACGTAAGACGCTTTTATTCTCTGAGCTCTTTTTGCTACAGATGGCTTTGTAAAGTTCTTTCTGTTACGTAAGTTCTTCATTGTCTTAGTTCTATCGAATTTTCTCTTATAACGTTTTAACGCTCTATCGATATTCTCTCCTTCTTTTACTGGTATAATTAACATGTTTTGGCACCTCCCTTCATCGTATCTTTTATATTTTTTAACAGTTATACTGTTTGTTTTATTTTTTGGACTGCAAATGTAGTTATTAATTGTTAATCTACAATTAATTATATTTTTTATTTTAAAACTATGTGGCAGGCTTGTATTCTTTTTTATCAATAACCATTTTTGCGATTATTTCTTTTAGAATTTCTGAAGTTCCGCCACCTATAGGTCCTAACCTACTATCTCTTAACAAACGCGCCATAGGATATTCTTCCATATATCCATAACCACCTAACAATTGTAATGCATCATATATAACTTCATCTGCCATTTTAGTAGACAGTAATTTAGACATACTTGCCTCTTTTACTACATACTGACCATCATTTAATCTTTTTGCTATAGAATAATTATACTCTCTACACATATCAACCTTACTTGCCATTTCAGCTACTTTATGTCTTAAAGACTGAAATTTATCAAGAGACTTCCCAAACGCATTTCTTTCTTTCATGTAGTTAACAGCATAATCTACCGCAAACTCTGCTCTTGCATGTGCGTTTACTCCCATTAAAAGTCTTTCTAAAGCAAAATGTTGCATAATGTAAGGAAAACCTTTTCCTTCTTCTCCTAACAAATTTTCTACAGGAATTTCTACATTATCAAAAGCTATTTCTCCTGTATCAGAAGCTCTCCACCCTAATTTATCTAATTTAGTAGCTGAAACACCTTTAGCAGTTCTATCTACCACAAAAATACTTATTCCTTTATATTTATCTGAAGTATCTGTTTTTGCAGCAACTATTAAATAATCAGAATAAACTCCGTTTGTTATAAATGTTTTAGAACCATTTAAAATATATTTATCACCTTGTTTGATAGCTGTAGATCTCATACCTGCAACATCAGATCCTCCAAAAGGTTCTGTTATACACAAACAACCAATCATATCTCCAGCAACACTTGGTACTAAATACTTTTGTTTTGTAGTTTCACTTGCTTCTTTATTTAAATGTGTCATTGCTAAATATTCATGCGCCCACATTGCTGCAGCAAAACCACCTGAATTAATTTTTTGCATTTCTTCTAAAAAAACAAGCGTATAAAATAGGTCTAAGTCTAAACCACCATACTCCTCTGGTGTAGACAGACCAAAATATCCCATTTCGCCAAACTTTTTCCAAATAAAACGATCAATAGTTCCAGTTTTTTCCCATTTCTCTATATGTGGTACTACTTCTTTCTTCAAAAAATCTTTGAAACTCGCACGAAAAGCCTCGTGTTCTTCAGTAAAATACATACTGTTCATTATAATAGAAATTTGTTTGTTTATTTAGCCAACAAATATAAGACTATTCTATCATACAAGTCTAAAGGAAAATCTTTGATATTTTTTAATTCTGATATATTTTGAAGTTCAGCAACCTCATCTCTGTAGTTAAAAATCTTTTTACACAATTTAAAATCTATGTACGGATTTTTTAATAACTCTTTGAATGTTACAGTATTTACATTCATTTTATGAATTAACGGCTTTTCTATTATTTTAAACTTTTTTACAAGTCTGTCAATCACCTCTTTTTCTAATCCCCAAACTTCATTTAGTTGACTCATGTAAGAAAAACCATGTAATTTAGAACGATACTTAATAATTCTTTTAGAAAGTACTTCTCCTACTCCTTTAATACTTTTAAAATCTTGCGCTGTGGCTTTATTGATGTCTATTGTACTTATAGGTATTACTTTTCCTGAAGCATGTAATTTCTTTTTTTGTATAGAAACCTTAGTTCTTTTTTTTGATACCCAATCTGGAAATTTAAAGAATGGTGAAATCTTATTTAATAAAGAATCTGAAATTTTAGTTACTTTTTGAAACTCTTCTTTAGAATTGATAAATTTATTTGCTTTTCTGTACGCAAATAATCTATCTATTTCTAATACAGACATTCCTAATTTTTCTGCTTTATAATCTGAAATATAATTAGGATTAAAAGGATATAAGGTAGTCTCTTTACTTTGTAATTTAACCTTTCTTAAACTATCTACTTGTTTCTGAAATTTTACAACTACAGGCGAATTATAATCAACAGTTTCATCTGAAGTAAAATCAACAAAAAAATAAATAGATTGAAAAATAAGTATTAATATTATTAAACAGAAAATCCCATTTCTTTGGCTTTTTGTATACCAGAAATGGGATTTAAATAATTTCATATTATTTTTTTTATGCTTTAGAAGATTTTATCGCTTTTAAATATCTATCTAATTCTAGTTTTACTTTTGGCATTAATAAAAACAACCCTATTACATTAGGAAAAACCATTGCAAAAATCATAGAATCAGAAAACTCTATTACAGAGTTAAGACTTGAAGAAGCACCAACAACTATAAAGAATAAAAATAACACTTTATAAGAAATGTCTGCTATTTTTCCTTTTCCGAATAAATATTTCCATCCTTGTAAACCATAATAAGACCAAGATAACATAGTAGAAAACGCAAATAAAATAACTGCTATTGTAAGTAAAATAGAAAAATTAGGAATTGCAGAATCAAAAGCAACAGAAGTTAAATCTACTCCTCCTAAATGTTCTCCTGAGCCATTCATAATTACATTGTTACTAGCATCTAAATTAGCGTACTCAAATAAATTACTTTTTATGTTAGTTATTACAATTACCAATGCTGTCATAGTACAAATTACTACAGTATCTACAAAAGGCCCTACAGAAGCAACAATTCCTTCACTAGCAGGAAATCTAGTTTTTACCGCCGCATGAGCAATAGACGCAGAACCTACACCTGCCTCATTAGAAAATGCCGCTCTTTGAAAACCAACAATCATTACTCCTACAACACCTCCTAATAAAGAGTTATTCTGAAACACACCAGACCATATTTGCGCTAAAGCAGCTGGTATAGCCGTAATGTTCATAAAAATAATAACTAAAGCAGCACCTACATACATAATACCCATAAATGGTACTATTTTTTCTGTAACCTGACCAATTCTTTTTATACCTCCAATAATAACTATGGCTACTAAAACAGCCATAATAATACCGAACGCAAAACCAGAATCTAACCCTGATAAAAGCTTAAATTGAGCTGCTGCTTGATTTGCTTGAAACATGTTACCTCCTCCAAAAGAACCACCAACCACAAAAACTGCAAACAATAAAGCCAAAACTTTACCAAGACCTCCAAGATTTTTTTCTTTTAACCCCTTTCTAAGGTAATACATTGGTCCTCCATATATTTTTCCATCCTCCCCTACTTCTCTATATTTTACCCCCAAGGTAGCTTCTACTAATTTTGTAGACATTCCTAAAAAACCAGCTAAAATCATCCAAAAAGTTGCACCAGGACCACCAATAGCTATAGCAACTGCAACCCCGGCAATGTTACCCAAACCTACTGTAGCCGATAAAGCAGCTGTTAATGCTTGAAAATGAGTTACCTCTCCTACAACTTGATCTGCTTTTGGAGATTCTAAAATATTTCCTCCAGGAGTAGCATCACCAGCAACAACATCTACACTTTTAAAATCTACCTCATCATATTTTCCTTTAGCTGCATTTATTCCTACACCTAACAATCTAATATTTGCAAATTTAAAATACAGTGTAAAAAACAAAGCTCCAAATAATAAAACTAAAAGTACTATAGGAACTTGTTTACCCGCAATACCAATAGGATAAAATACCACACTACTAACAGCAGAGGCAAAAGGTTTAAATTTTGCTTCTATTTGTTCATCAATAGACATCTTCTGAGAAAATGTTATCATAGGAATTAATAATAGCAATAAGGATATATTTTTTTTATTCATAATAAAATTAAATTTGTACTTATAGTTTAGTTGTTTGCAATATCTCAAAAAAAAGTGCTTTTAACAACTTAATTTAAGGTTTAGTTAAAACAACTCTCTAAGTTTTAAAATTTGTTCTGGTCTACCCAAAACAATTAAATGAGAGCCACTAATTAACACACTATCTGATTCTGGATTAATTACATAATCTTTATCAGGATTTCTAAAACCAATAACGGTACACCCTGTTCTTTTTCTTAAATCTAAATCTAAAATAGTTTTGTTTAAATATTTTTTTGGCAAATCATCTATATCTATTTCTTCTAAATTAGCCGTTGTATCTCCGCCAATAGTTAGCCTATCTACAAATTCAATTACATCTGGAGTAGACACTAAAGAAGCCATATGATTACCCCCTAACTTACCAGGCATAATTACATTGTCTGCACCAGCAATTTTTAATTTACCGTAAGAAGACTCATTAGAAGCTCTACTAATTACTTTACAGTTTTTGTTAAGTTGTCTTGCTGTTAATACTACAAATAAATTATCGGCATCTGAAGGCAAAGCAGTTAATAAAAATGATGCTTTTTCTATACCTGCATTTATAAGTGTTTCATCTAAAGTAGAATCTCCGTTTAAATTTAAAATTCCTTCAGAATCTAAAAACTCAGAAATTTCTTTATTTTTTTCTACTACTACAAAATCTTCATTGTAATTTTTTAATTTTAAAATAGCTTGTTTACCAATTCTACCATAACCACACACAATAGTGTGCTTTTTTAATTGTTCTACTTGTTTTTCCACTCTTTTGTGTTTTAAATAATCAAACAACTTACCACTTACTAAATATTCAGAAAATGCAGATACAGCATAACCAAATACTATAATACTTGTTAAAATTAAAACTATTGTAAATATTTTTTCTTCGGGAGTAAAAGGTTTTACCTCTCCAAAACCTACAGTAGTTACAGTTATAACCGTCATATAAAGTGCGTCTATAAAACTATATTTAGACAACCACATATACCCTACTACTCCAATAGCAAAGATTGAGACAACTAAAACTAAAATTTTATTTATTTTAGATTGTAAAATACTCATAGGCTATAAATCGAAAACAGAACTTCTTTTGGTGTATAACATGTCTTTTAACTTTAACAAAAAAGCTAATGTTAAGTAAAATCCAAAAGACAATCCCATGGTAAAAAAAGTAACATAGATAAAAAACAATCTAACGTTTAAAGCTCTCATACCCATTCTGTCTGCTAATCTAGAAGAAACATGAAAACCATTTCTTTCAAAAAAATGCCGAATTGTATCAATCATTATTATATGTTTAATTCTACTGCAAGATACTATTTTATGTTTATAGTACTGCATTTAAAAATCTTGTTTTAACAATAACCTTACCTGTTATTAAAACTAATTATTAATGCATTAGCTAAACATTCTTTAATTAAAAATGTATTCTTTAACTTTGCTTTTTCCGAAAAAAAACTCCTCATTTGAAAGATCAAGAATACATAGAAGTTTACGGAGCAAGAGCTCATAATTTAAAAAACATTGATGTAAAAATTCCTCGCGAAAAACTGGTAGTAATTACTGGTTTAAGTGGTAGTGGAAAATCTTCTTTAGCTTTTGATACTATTTATGCAGAAGGACAAAGACGTTACATAGAAACATTTTCTGCTTATGCACGACAATTTTTAGGCGGCTTAGAAAGACCTGATGTAGATAAAATTGATGGATTATCTCCTGTAATATCAATAGAACAAAAAACAACTAACAAAAGTCCTAGATCTACTGTTGGTACTATTACAGAAATTTATGATTTTTTAAGGTTGCTGTTTGCAAGAGCTGCAGATGCTTATTCTTATAACACCAACGAAAAAATGGTTAGTTATTCTGATGAGCAAATAAGAAAACTAATCTTAAAAGATTTTGCAAATAAAAAAATTGCAGTATTAGCTCCTTTAATAAAATCTAGAAAAGGACATTATAGAGAATTATTTGAACAAATATCTAAACAAGGTTTTGTTAGGGTTCGTGTTGATGGTGAGATTAGGGAAATTGAAAAAGGCATGAAACTAGATCGTTATAAAACACACGATATAGAAGTTGTTATAGATAGGTTATTGGTAAACGAATCTGTAGAAAAAAGATTAGAAGAAACCATAAAAACAGCGTTATATTCTGGTGATAATATAATGATGGTTATTGATGTAGAAACAAATAGCCCTCGTTATTTTAGTAGAGAGTTAATGTGCCCTACTACAGGTATTGCCTACCCAAACCCAGAACCCAATACATTTTCTTTTAACTCTCCAAAAGGTGCTTGTGGTTCTTGTAACGGATTAGGAATTACCAATGAAATTAACATAAAAAAAGTTATACCAGACGATGCTATTTCTATAAAAAGTGGAGGAATATCTCCTTTAGGAGAACAAAAAAATAGTTGGATTTTTAAACAAATTCAAAACATAGCAGAACGATATAATTTTAAACTTACCGATGCCATTAAAGACATTCCTAAAGAAGCATTATCTATTATTTTAAATGGTGGTAACGAGTCTTTTGAAATAAAATCTAAAACAGTTGGTGTTACCAGAAAATATAAAATTGATTTTGAAGGGATTATTGCATTTATAGACAATCAATACCAAAATGCAGAAAGTACTTCTATAAAACGATGGGCAAAAGGTTTTATGGACGAAGTTTCTTGCCCAAGTTGTAATGGTAAACGATTAAAAACAGAAGCACTTAATTTTAAAATTACTAATAAAAACATTAGTGATTTAGCACAAATGGATGTTACTGAATTAGCAGCTTGGTTTAAAAAAATAGAACAAAATCTATCTAAAAAACAATTAACTATTGCTTCTGAAATTTTAAAAGAAATTAGAACAAGAATTCAGTTTTTATTAGACGTAGGTTTAGATTATTTAACATTAGATAGAACCTCTAAATCATTATCTGGTGGAGAAGCGCAAAGAATACGATTAGCAACACAAATAGGCTCTCAATTAGTAGGTGTATTATATATTTTAGATGAACCGAGTATTGGCTTACACCAAAGAGATAACGAAAAACTAATAGATTCTCTTGTAAAATTAAGAGATATTGGTAATTCTGTGTTAGTTGTTGAACACGACAAAGATATGATGGAACAAGCAGACTTTGTTTTTGATATAGGACCTGGTGCAGGAAGATATGGTGGAGAAATAGTTAGTGCAGGTACTTTTACAGATTTAACAAAACAAAGTACTCTTACCTCTGACTATTTAACAGGCAGAAAAGAAATTGCTGTACCCAAAGAAAGAAGAGCTGGTAACGGAAAAACAATTTCTTTAAAAGGTGCTTCTGGAAACAATTTAAAAAATGTTTCTGTAGATTTTCCTCTTGGTAAAATGATATGTGTTACAGGTGTTTCAGGTAGTGGTAAATCAACTTTAATAAACGAAACTCTGTACCCTATTTTAAACGAGCATATATACAGAGGTGTAAAAAAACCGATGCCGTATAAAAAAATAGTAGGATTAGAACATGTAGATAAAGTAATAGATATAGATCAATCTCCTATTGGTAGAACACCACGTTCTAACCCTGCAACTTATACCGGAACCTTTTCTGAAATAAGAAGTTTATTTGCTAAAACACCTGAAGCATCTATTAGAGGATACAAACCTGGTAGATTTTCTTTTAATGTAAAAGGCGGTAGATGCGAAACTTGCCAAGGTGGTGGTGTAAGAGTTATAGAAATGAATTTTTTACCTGATGTTCAGGTAGAATGTGAAACTTGTCAGGGTAAACGTTTTAATAGAGAAACGCTAGAAATACGTTACAAAGGAAAATCTATTTCTGATGTTTTAAACATGACCATAGAAGATGCTACCAACTTCTTTGAAAACATTCCTAAAATTCATAGAAAGCTAAAAACAAT
The DNA here is from genome assembly GCA_937936695.1 of uncultured Polaribacter sp. GTDB lineage: Bacteria > Bacteroidota > Bacteroidia > Flavobacteriales > Flavobacteriaceae > Polaribacter. Next base: position 8,223 of record CALHCK010000129.1, on the reverse strand, counting down.
AAAAGATGTAGGTTTGGGTTATATTACCCTAGGGCAACAATCTACAACACTTTCTGGTGGAGAAGCGCAACGAATTAAACTAGCTTCAGAATTATCTAAAAGAGATACTGGTAATACTTTTTATATTTTAGATGAACCTACAACAGGGTTGCATTTTGAAGATATTAGAGTATTAATGGAAGTTTTAAATAAATTAGCAGACAAAGGAAACACCGTACTTATTATTGAACATAATTTAGATGTTATTAAATTAGCCGATTATATTATTGATGTTGGTATGGAAGGTGGTAAAAAAGGTGGTGAAATTTTAGTTACAGGTACACCTGAAAAAGTTGCCAAACATAAAACCAGCTACACTGCAAAGTTTTTAAAAAAAGAACTAAATTAGATGTATCTAATAAAATTAAAAAATATATAGCATGACGAACGATGATAGAAAAATAAAAGAAAAACTACAAACAAAAACTTGGAACGAAGTTAAAACAAATGATTCTTGGGCAATATTTAAAATAATGGCTGAGTTTGTAGAAGGATATGAAAAATTAAGTAAAATAGGGCCTTGTGTTTCTATATTTGGTTCTGCAAGAACAAAACCAGAACACCCGTATTATAAATTAGCAGAAGAAGTTGCTTATAAATTAACTCAAAGTGGTTTTGGTGTAATTACTGGTGGTGGACCTGGTATTATGGAAGCAGGTAACAAAGGTGCCAACCGAGGAAAAGGAACTTCTGTAGGATTAAATATAGATTTACCTTTTGAACAGCATGATAACCCATGGATAGATCCTGGAAAAAGCTTAGACTTTGATTACTTTTTTGTTAGAAAAGTAATGTTTGTAAAATACTCTCAAGGTTTTGTAGTGATGCCAGGGGGATTTGGTACCATGGATGAGCTATTTGAAGCAATTACATTGATACAGACAAATAAAATAGGTCGTTTTCCTATTGTTTTGGTTGGTAAAAAGTTTTGGGCTGGTTTATTAGACTGGATAAAAAACACGCTTTTAGAGGAAGGTAATATTAGTAAAGAAGATTTAAACTTATTTAGAGTGGTTGATACTGCAGAAGAAGCAGTAGATCATTTTAACAAGTTTTACGCTAAATATAAGTTAAAACCTAACTTTTAACATTTAAAAGCATAAAGCACTAAATTGCTTTATGCTTTTTTTTATTTACTAACTTACTCGAAAATATTTCATCTATAATTGAATAAATTTTTACACCTATTTATTGTTTTTTTTCTTGTATCTCCCTTTTTATTTGGGCAACAAAATGCAACAAAAATAACTGCTAACTTACACGCAGAAAAAGATGAAATTAACATTCAGCAAGAGCTTATTTTTTATAATACTTCTGATAGTATTTTAAATAAAATATATCTTCATAACTGGGCAAATGCTTACAGAGACAGAAAAACACCACTTTCTAAACGATTTATAGAAAACTACAGAAAAGATCTTTATTTTGCTAAAGAAAAAGATTTAGGCTATTCTAAAATACACAATCTCTCTGTAAATTTTGAAAATGCACTTTATAAGGAAGTTGAAAATCATTCAGACATTATAGAGATTGATTTAAAAACACCGTTAAAACCAAATACTAAAGTTACAATTTCTGCCACCTATACTTTAAAAATTCCTAATGCTCGTTTTACAAACTATGGTAAAACAAAAAAAGGATATCATTTAAGAAATTGGTATTTAACTCCTGCTATTTGTAACAAAGGTTGGCAACTAATGAGTAATTTAAATTTAGATGATTTATATGAAGCCGCAACTGACTTTAATATAGAAATAAACATTCCTAAAGAATACGTATTAGAAACTAACTTATACCGTTACGAAAACCAAAAAGAGGATTTTAAAAACTATTATTTAGTAGGTAAAAGTAAAACGGATGTTATTTTAGGTATTAATAAAGAGCCTCAAATAAAAACATACACCACCAAAACAGTAACAATACATACAGATATTTTCTCTAAAAAACTCAATTTTAATTTAACTACCAATATCTTAAACAGAGAACTACTTTTTCTACAAGAATATTTAGGTAAATATCCTCATGTAGAAATATACATAGACAAAGCCTCTCAAAGAAAAAGTCCTATTTATGGATTGAATCAACTACCTAAATTTTTAAGTCCTTTTTCTAATACTTTTGAATGGGATATTACCATGTTTAAAGCGCTTACCAAAAGATACATAGAAAACACATTATTATTAAATAAAAGAAAAGATTATTGGTTAATAGACGGAATTCAGAATTATTTGATGATAGAATATGTAGAAAAATTTTATCCTGAGGTTAAATTACTAGGTAACATTTCTAATCTTTGGTTTTTAAAAAGTTTTAATGCTACAAAACTACAATTTAATGACAAGTACCCTTTCTTTTATCAGTTTACAGCACGTAAGTTTTTAGACCAAGCTCTAAAAACACCTTCTGACTCCCTTTCTAATTTTAATAGAAAAATTGTAAATAAATACAAAGCTGGTTTGGGTTTTAGATACTTAAAAGGTTATATTGGTGATAGCGTCTTGAATGAAACAATTCAGGAATTTTATCAAAAAAATCAATTAAAAATTGTTTCTAGTAAAGACTTTAAAAAATTACTTACTGGTAAATCACCCAAAAATTTAGATTGGTTTTTTAATGAATTTATAAAAACTAACAAAAAAATAGATCATACTATTACCTCTATTAAAAAAGAAAAAGATAGTTTGGCTGTAACTATAAAAAACAAAAGAAACATTACATCTCCTGTTGCTATTTATGGTATTAAAGATAAAAACATTGTCTTAAAAAAATGGATTACAAATGTTGATACTACAAAAGTTGTAAAATTTGAAAAAGGTGCTTTTGATACGTTTGTTTTAAATTACGAAAACTTATACCCAGAATTAAATACATTAGACAACTGGGAAAAAGTTAATAGAAAAATTTTTAATAAACCTGTAAAATTATGTTTTTACGAAGATATTAGCGACCCTAATTACAACCAACTATTTTATCAACCAGACTTTAACTATAACTTTTACAATGGTTTAATTCTTGGTGTTAAACTACATAATAAACCCGTAATTAAAAGAAATTTAGAATTTAAAATATCTCCATATTACGCTACAAAAAGTAGGTCTTTAGTTGGTAATTTCTCTGTCCGTTATCGTCAATTCTTCGAGAAAACAAGAATTCACAATACCACATATGGTATTGCTGGTGGTACATCAGACTTTGCTCCAAACCTATCTTTTAAATCCTTAATACCTTTTGCTAGTATCAATTTTAAAAGAAAATCATTAAGAGATGCTACATCAGAGTCTTTAAGTGCTAAATTAGTACATATAGATAAAGATGTTCCTTTAGGAGAAGTGAAATCTGAAAAAGATAATTACTCTGTTTTAAGTATTAGATACAACTATGTTAACCCTAATATTATAAAAGAATTTAGATACAACTTTAGTACAGAATTTGCAAAAAACTTTTCTAAAGCTGCTTTAGACCTTCGTTATAGGTCTTTATCTAGCTCTGACACACAATTAGATTTTAGACTTTATGCAGGTACTTTTTTAAGAAACAACACAAGAGGAGACGATTTTAGTTTTGGTTTAGACCGCTCTAATGATTATTTATTTGAATTAGGATATTTAGGACGATCTGAAGAAAGCGGTATTTTTAGTCAGCAATTTATAATTACCGAAGGAGCTTTTAAATCGGTACTACCTGTTAGGTTTGCTAATCAATTTTTAGTAGCAGGAAACTCAAGTATTGGGTTATGGAGATGGTTTGAACTTTACAACGATGTGGCTTTTGTAAAAAACAGAAATGCTTCTGTCTTTTTTGCTTACGAAAACGGAATACGCTTTAATTTTGTTCATCAAATTTTTGAAATTTACTTTCCTCTTTATTCTAATAATGGTTGGGAAATAGCACAAAAATCATATGACGAAAAAATACGTTTTACCTTTAAAGGTAATTTTAGTTCTATTATTAATTTTTTTAAACGTGGTTTTTTATAAATTTTAATGTGTAAATAATTTACCATAAAACTAGTGTTAAATTGCTTGTTTTTACATATCGGTTAAAAAGGCTATATTTGCAAAACCATAAATTCCCAAAAATGCTTCAAGAAATATCTGCAGAAAACAAACAAAAACTTTCTTTTGAAGATTTTAAAACAGAAGTTTTAAATGATTACAAGTTTGCAAAAATGAGTAGAGAGTGTAGTTTGTTAGGACGTAGAGAAGTTTTAACAGGAAAAGCTAAGTTTGGTATTTTTGGTGATGGTAAAGAAGTGCCTCAATTAGCAATGGCTAAAGCTTTTAAAAAAGGCGATTTTAGATCTGGTTACTACAGAGACCAAACTTTTATGATGGCTATTGGAGAGTTAACTCCTCAACGCTTTTTTGCTGCTTTGTATGCACATACAGATATTAATGCAGAACCAATGTCTGCCGGTAGGCAAATGGGAGGTCATTTTACAACGCATAGTTTAAATAATGATGGTACCTGGAAAGATCTAACAAAACAATATAATTCTAGTTCAGATATTTCTCCTACCGCTGCTCAAATGCCACGTTTGTTAGGTTTGGCAGAAGCTTCTAAAATATATAGAAACGAAAAAGGAGTAAAACACAAAACTAACTTTTCTATTAATGGTAACGAAGTTGCTTGGGGTACCATTGGTAACGCAAGTACTAGCGAAGGTGTGTTTTTTGAAACTATTAATGCAGCAGGTGTTTTACAAGTACCTATGGTTACTAGTATTTGGGACGATGAATATGGAATTTCTGTACATGCTAAACACCAAACCACTAAAGAGAGTATTTCTGAAGTTTTAAAAGGTTTTCAGCGAGAAGATAATAAAGATGGTTTAGAAATTTTTGTTGTTAATGGTTGGGATTACGTAAAACTAGTAGATATTTACAACCAAGCAGGCAAAATAGCTAGAGAAAACCACACACCTGTTTTAATTCACGTAAAAGAATTAACACAGCCTCAAGGACACTCTACCTCTGGTTCTCATGAAAGATACAAATCTAAAGAAAGACTAAAATGGGAGCAAGAACATGATTGTCTTGTTAAAATGAGAAATTGGATTTTAGATTTTGAATTAGAAACTGAATCTGGTGAAATTTTACGTTTTATAAATTCTGAAGAAGAACTTATTATTTTAGATAAATCAATAAAAAAAGAAGTTCTTAACGCCAAAAGAAATGCGTGGAATGCCTATATAAACGAACTTAAAAATCAGGTAAACGCTGTTTCTAACATATTAATTAAAGTTGCCGAAAAAAGTAAAAACGGTAGTTTTATTAAAAAATATGTTTCTGATTTAAATACGATTATAGAACCTAGTAAAAAAGATGTTTTATCTACAGCCAGAAAATGTTTGCGTTTTATAAAAGACGAAAAATTTCCTGAAAAAGCAGTATTACAGAATTTTATTAAAAATTTCTTTTCTGTTGCTCATAAAGAGTATTCTACATTAATAAATAGTGAATCTGATTATAGTGCACTTAATGTTACTGATAAATTACCTACTTATTCTAAAAACAAAGTAGTAGTTGATGCCAGAATTATTATGCGTGATAATTTTGATGCTTTACTAAAAAAGCATCCAGAAGTATTAATTTTTGGTGAAGATGCAGGGTATATTGGCGATGTAAATCAAGGTTTAGAAGGATTACAAGAAAAATACGGAGCTATTAGAGTTGCTGATACAGGTATAAGAGAGGCTTCTATTATCGGTCAGGGTATTGGGCTTGCTTTAAGAGGTTTAAGACCTATTGCCGAAATACAATATTTAGACTACATGTTGTATGCTCTACAGATTCTTAGTGATGATTTAGCTACATTACATTACAGAACTTTTGGTAAACAAAAAGCACCTTTAATCATTAGAACACGTGGTCATAGATTAGAGGGTATTTGGCATGCTGGTTCTCCAATGTCTGGTATTATTAATAACGTTAGAGGTATCTATGTTTTAGTTCCTAGAAACATGACTAAAGCGGCAGGTTTTTACAATACTCTTTTAGAAGGTGATGACCCAGCAATAGTTATTGAATGTTTAAATGGTTATAGATTAAAAGAAGAACTACCTGTTAATCTTGGTGAGTTTAAAACACCTATTGGTGTTGTTGAAACAGTTAAAGAAGGTACAGACATGACAGTTGTTTCTTATGGATCTACTTTAAGATTGGTTCAAGAAGCTGCAAAAGAATTATTACAAGTAGGTATAGATATAGAAATTATAGATATACAAAGTTTACTTCCTTTTGATTTAAATCAAGATTGTGTAAAAAGTTTAGCCAAAACTAATAAACTCTTAATTGTTGACGAAGACGTTCCTGGTGGTGCTTCTGCTTACATTTTGCAAGAAATTATAGAAAAGCAAGATGGTTACATGTATTTAGATAGTAAACCAGCAACATTAACTGCTAAACAGCACAGAACAGCTTACGGTACAGATGGAGACTATTTTTCGAAACCATCTACAGAAGACATTTTTGAAAAAGTATATGAAATTATGTCTGAATACAACCCTAATAAATATACTAGCCTTTATTAATTGAGTTCTTTATTTTTTTTAAAGTTTCTCTACGTTGTATTTTACCTGTTTCCGTTTCTGTAAATTCTTTTAAAAAATAAATTTCTTTAGGTATTTCAAACTTAGAAAGTAATTGTAATCTTTTTACACTCCTATCTATTTCATTTTTTAAGGCAACAGTATTTACTTCTTCTTTTAGCTCAACTAATAGTATTAAACGTTCCCCTAATTTTTCATCAGCAATACCAGCTACAAAAAAACGCTGCTTTATAACAGTTACTAATTTTGCTTCTATTTTTTCTGGGTGTAATTTTACTCCTCCAGAGTTAATTACATTATCAAAACGACCTAGCCATTCAAATTCTGTATCAGAAATTAATCTTACAACATCATTTGTAAAAATAGCATCGTTAGATACTTTATTTGCTTTTATCACTAAACAGCCTCTATCATCTTTAAAAACGATTACATTAGGTAAAATATTATAAAAATTAGGCGTATAACTTATTTTATTTAATTGTTTAACGGCAATATGAGTAATGGTTTCTGTCATGCCATAAGTTGCAAAAACAAGACTTTTTATACCCTGTAATTTTGTATGTAGTTTTTTAGAAACTACCCCACCTCCAACAATCACTTTTTTAATTAAATGTATTTTAGATAAAGAGTTTTCTATCTGTAACGGTATCATTGCAGCAAAATCATACTGCTTTTCTGTAGTACTAAGAGGTGTTGAATTTGGTTGTCTTACATCTATATGCCAGCCTAAAACTAAAGCTCTTACAAGCATCATTTTTCCAGCAATATAAGTAACAGGTAAACATAACAACGCACTTGTATTTGCAGCTAAATTAAAATACTTACCTGTTGCTAAAGCAGAGTTTATCATGTGCTGCTTTTGTAATTTAATTGTTTTAGGTTTTCCTGTAGAGCCAGATGTATTTACGTTAATAAAATATTCTCTAGAAAACCAATCTTCTAAAAACTCATATACTTCTATTGGCATGTCTTGTTTAGGAGACAGTATATTTTTAATAGAAGAATAAGCAACTCCGTTTAATCTAAAATCTTTATGTAGCTTAATCCTTTCCAAGACTATCAATTATACTTTCTGTAGTGTGTAATTGTTCTTTAGGATTTGTTATTAGTCCTGTTAACTTTTCTTGCCAATTAGTCCATCCATATTTTTTTGAAAAAACAAATAGTAATAATGGATACACTACTAAAACAGGAAAAAACATTTCCCATCCAACAGAAGGCTCTGAAGTATCAATAAATAATGCCTCTGTCTGAAAAACTGTCCAATCTGTAGTTACAAAAAAAGCGGCTACAATATTATTGGCTGCATGCATTCCTAAAGACAACTCGGTACCTTCATCCATTAAAGTGGTAATACCATAAAAGAAACCTGTACCTATGTAAAAAACCATTGCAATATACCCTAGTTTTTCAATCTCAGGATTGGCTCCGTGTAAAAGTCCAAAAACAACAGAGGTAATAAATAATGGTAACCATCTATTTTTTGATAAAATACCAATACCCTGCATAAAATATCCTCTAAACAATAATTCTTCAAAACTAGTTTGAAAAGGTAATAGAATTAAAGAAACGGCTAATAATGTAAAAAAAGGAATGGGTTTAAAATTCCATGTATAATTTTCTGGTGTTATAAA